>CAZVEM010000039.1:2374-6975 GCA_964626165.1 uncultured Nannocystaceae bacterium | reverse complement strand
CAGGTCGGGTGCCGTGCAGATCCGTAAAGTAGATATGGATGTGGTTCGACATCACCAGGATCTCGTGGACCTCGAGGCGGTACTTCTTGGCCACGTAGGCGATCAGGTACCAGATCACGTTCTTGAGCCGCTTCTGGCCGATTGGACAGAGGAGGAATAGCCCCCGCACGCTGCGGATCGTGACGTGGAAGCTACCGGGTCGAACGGGTCGCGCGAGCATGGCTCGGCTTTCTCGAACTGAGCCCGTAAGAAGTTGCATCGGCTGAAGAGAAATTGTTCGCGACTTCTCCGCGGCGTGGTAGGCGGCCACCGGCGGCCTCTCTCGGCGCCAGGTCACCGCCGATGCGCGAGCCCAATCCGCCACTGGCGAAGGACCCTCGGTTTGGCGTCAAGGGGCCGCCGCGGGCCCAATCCGCCACGGGCGAAGGACCCTCGGTTTGGCGTCAGGTTTGGCGTCAAGGGGCCGCCGCGGGCCCAATCCGCCACGGGCGAAGGACCCTCGGTTTGGCGTCGTGGCGTCGGGCGAAGGACCCTCGGTTTGGCGTCGGGCGAAGGACCCTCGGTTTGGCGTCGGGGGCGATCGGGCGCGTTACTGGCCGAAGTTGACTTGGTAGCTGGTCTCGGTCAGTTCCGAGGGGGGGGCGCTGCGAGCTTGTTCTTGGGTGCTGCCGAGGATTTCGATGCGGGCGTTGGGCCAGCCGGTTTGGAGTTCGTGCTGGGGAACGGAGAAGGGTGGGCCGCTGCGGATGGACTTGTCGTATTCGAAGGCGACGACCAATCCGGTGGCGCCGGGTGCGACGAGTGATTGGATGACGCCGTAGTAGCGTGCGCGCAGATCGGGCTTGAGAGCGACCACGGCGCCACGGTCATAGAGAAGATCGAAGAGTCCAGCCGTGCTCGGCCCGACCGTCAGAACGTCGCCGACGACAATCGTGACACCACCAGCGCTGAGCAGAAGATGGCCGTCGGACTGAGTCTCCACTGCGTACAGACCACGCTCGACAAAGTAGCCGCGCGCCGCCTCTTCCACGAACTCAATGCCAACGACCTCGTGACCGCGATGTGCAAGCCAAGTGAGGTCGACCGACTTGCCGCAAAGTGGCACCAAGATTCTGCCAGGACGCGCCGTCGCGTGATCGGCGGGCGAAAGCACGGCGTCGTAGTGTCGGCGTAGCGCGGCGTTCACGTCGGACTCGTGCCATCCGGTACGGCCCTCAAGCCAGCGTTCACGCCAATAGTCACGCTCTTGCGATGTCATGCGGGTCCTTGATCACGACGCGGTCAGTACGTGCGGCCGAGTGCGGCGGTGAAGTCCGCCGTCGCCTTATAGTACTGCAGCGTCGCGTCGACCTCGGCGACCCGCGCGTCTGTCGCTGAGATCTCGCGAAGATTGACCCGGAGGATGTCGCTGTCGCCTTGCTCAAAGCGACGGCGCTCGGCGGAGGCGAGCTGCTCGCTGACCGCGACCGTTCGGTGTGCGATGCGGACGTTCTCGTATGCGGCGCGGAGCGCGACCTCTGCCGATAGCACCTCAACCTTGATGCGATCTTCCAGCCAGCGCGCGTCCGCCTCCACTCGGCGCATCTCCGCGCGCGCCTTTTCAAGATCACCGCGGGCCTTCCGGAGCGCGACCGGGATCTCGATGATGAGACCGATCTGAGCCTCGGCTGGCCGGATACCGGGTCGCAGCGAATCATCCAGCTTGACGTCCGGCGGACCGATGTCCTTGGACACCATGCCACGCAGGTCAATGGCCGCCGAGCGCTGGTTCTTGGCCAGCTTCACGTCGATGCCAACTTTGCGCGCGCTGAGGCGAAGTGCGGCCAGCTCGGGTCGGGACTCAAGCGCCTCGATCAGCGCGGCGTCTGTCGAGTGGCTCGGCGTCGTGGGCTCGGGAAAGGCGCTCGGTAGCTCGAAGGGCTCGGGCGGATCGGGCTCTCCCTGTTCGGTCCGGCGATACAGACCAAGCTGGAACGCGGCTCGCTGCAGATCGCGCTCCGCGTTGACGACTCGCCGCTGTCGCTCGAGTACGAGGCGCTCGTTGTCGACCACTTCGATCGGTGGAAGAAATCCAGAGCTGGCCTGAGAGCGCAACGCGTCGTCGCGGCGCGTCGCGAGTTCAAGCAGTGCCTTCTCAATCTCAACCCGTTGGCCTGCCGCGACCCAGTCCCAATAGGCGTTGGTCGCCGCGCGTGTCGCATCGACCAGCACCGCCTGTCGCTGCGCCTCCTCGAAGTCGATGTCGAGCCGAGACTTTCGAATGTTGGCACGACGAGCATCGATCGGCCCGTCCTGCCAGAGCGGCACACTCACGCCAGCCCGAAGCTCGCCGCTTTGCCCGGTGGAGCGCTTGGCGTCGTAGATTGGAAAGGCGCCGCGGCCAAGTCGATAGCCAGCGAAAAAGCCTATGCCCCACAGCGGCGTCGGTGCGTCAGCGTAGATGTCGAGTTCAGCGCTCTTGTAGTAGCCGGCTGGCGTCGCGCGTCCCGAGGCGACGAGCTTGGGATCAAAGGCACCCTTCGCGGACTTGAGGGACGCTCGCGCCCCCTCAACCTTGGCGTCCGCAGCCGTGAGTCGCGGCAGGGTCGGATCAAGTCCGCGCAGAACTTCCGGCAGGGTCAGCACATCGCGCCTTGTATCTACCGCGGGCCTCTCCGCCGACGTCGTCAGCGATGTGGAAGGATCGTCGGTCGGAGGAGCGAACGACGTGAGGAGAGCAAGTCGAAGCAGATGCGCGCCAAGCAACATGATGGTCACCTAGAGCTTAGGCTTTCGTGCTTTGGCGGGGCTCTTGGACTTGTCCGACGGTGCTTCTTTGTCGCCGTGTCCGTCTGGCATCTCCTTGAGCGAGGGCGGGAAGCCATTGAACTGGCGCCAGAGCTCCCATCCAAGCGTCACCTCATCCAGCAAGACCCAGGCGTTCACGCGTACGCCCTGACGCAGGTAGTTCGGTTGCGGCCATGGATGCCCCTCGTGATCGGGAACGATCACGACACGGAACTTGCCGTAGCCGTCATCGGTGCGGTCGACGAAGGCGACTTCGCCCGGGAATGTGCCGACCGCAACTGACGGCCAACCGACGAACTGCACCGCCGGCCACCCTTCGAACTGAATTCGTGCGCTGCGTCCCGTCTGCACCAAGGGGATGTCGTTGCCCGATAGCCAGACTTCGACGGCGGGCTCGGCCGTGTCGGGGACAAACACCGCAATCGGGTCGCCGGCCTTGAGCATCTCTGCCTCAGGCGCCACCAGCAGCCGCAAGATGGTGCCCGCGCGAGGCGCCTTGACGATCATCGACTCCTGCCGTGAGACACCAACAGTGATCTTTTGCAGCTCTTGCTCGGCCTTGGCACGTTCGGAGCGCGCGGATTCAAGCTCGGCTTGCGCTTTCTCGACGGCGGCATTGCCGTCGCTCTCGATCCGTTTTTCCTCAGAGAGAAATGCCTTTATCTCTTGCTTTGATGCCGAGATGGTCGTCATCGCGCGCGCTCGATCAGCCCGCGCAGTTCGATCCGCGAGTTCGGCAAGCTCGACCGCGCGCGTCGACACAAGGCCATCCTTGGCGAGCGTTCGCTGCCGCTCGACGTTGAGCTCTGCGGCGAGGACTTCCGCGTCCGCGGCTTCAAGGTAGCGCATGGCGCCCTCTAAGCGGTCGCGCGCCATGCCGACGCGAGCGTCGGCAGCGGTGAGTTGCCAGAGACGCGAGGATTCAATGGACGTGATGCGTTGCTCGGCGATCTCGACGCTCGACTCTGCGGCGCGCAATCGGGACATGACCGCGTCGCGCTCAAGACCCAAGCGCTCAAGCAGGAAGGGGTCGTTATCCGCGACCAGTGCGATCGCCTGGTCCTCCTCCACGTGATCGCCCTCGATCACGTAGAACTGCGACACGCGCCCGGCAACGGGCGCCTGCACGACCTGTTGGCGTTCCAGCGGCGCGTAGGCGATCACGCGCCCCGTCCCTGACACGCTCTGCTGCCAGGGCACGAAGACGGCCATCACTGCGAGCAGCAGTACGACGACCGCGAGCGTTCGTGCGACGCGCAGTGCACCTTGGGACGAGCGCGTCATCCTCAGCGCGCGAGGCCCCGCGCGGAGCGATCGGCCACCGGTCCGCAGCGAGGCGCTGGATGAGAACGCGAGCGGCGAAGTCGATCCCGACGCGCGACTCACCACGGCCGCCGCGGGCGACGCGACGTGGCGAGTTGAAGGGTTAGGCCGCCCCGGCGTGGGGGCGCCATTGGTGTCGACACTCATCGGCTGCCCTCCACGATGGTTGCGCGTCCATCTCGGCCCAGACGCACAATGTCCCCCTCCCAGGTCAGGCCTTCGGGCCGACGTCCGGTCGCAACGCAGACCCAGGGTGCGTCGACGGCGAAGAGAATCGAGGCCAATCGCTGGGTCTGTTCTGGTTCCAGACCCAGCGCATCTAAGGTCTCGTCGAGCAACAACACTCGGGGTCGACTGGCCATCGCTCGCGCAAGCGTCAGTCGAAGCGCTTGTGAGCGAGAGAGCGGAAAGCCGGAAGGCGCGAGTGGTGTCGCGAAGCCCTCGGGGAACTGCGCGATCACGTCACTCAAGCCGACGGCATCGAGAAAGGT
>CAZVEM010000039.1:0-2364 GCA_964626165.1 uncultured Nannocystaceae bacterium | reverse complement strand
GTCGCGGCCTGCTGCGCGCTCAGACTCGGCGCGACCCAGCGCAGATCATCGAGCAGATCGGAACCCAGAATTCGAGGCGCACGAACGAGCACCATGCAGGAAGAGAGGCGATCCGGATCGATGAGACGTAGATCCAGTCCACCGAGCAACACCTGGCCCGCGTCGGGATCCAGGCGGCGGCACAAGACGTCCAGCAGCAAGCTCTTCCCCGCACCCGCGTGTGACTCGATCCAGAGATGTCGGCCGGGACGTGCGCTGAATTCGATGTCATTCAGATCCGCACCACCCCGGCGAATCGCGACCTGCGTCGTTGCCAGCGTGCAAGGGCCGTCATCGACGTCCTCGTCCGAATGTGCCGGCTGAACTTTCAAGTCGACAAGCTTGCCCAGCTTGTTCGCTGCGGCGGCCATGTCGTATGCGGCGTCGAGCGGCTTGTTGATCTTCATGACGCTGCTGCCCATGATCGCGAGGACGAGCTCGGCAGCGACGAGCTGGCCAAGGCTGAGCTGTGCGTCGATGACGAGGGCACCACCCACGCCAAGCAGCGCCACCGCGGCGATCACATGCACCGCCAGACTGGCCACGTGCTGTCGATAGACGATGCGGAAGTGGTCTCGTCGGCGGTCCAGCCAAGCTCGGGTCAGCGCCTCACCGTGAATCAATGCGGTCTCTCGGGAAGCACCGCCGGCCAAAGAGAACTCGGGGCGCGAGAGCGCGGCGAGAAAGTCGGCAAACTCGTACTTGGCCTCGGATTCATCGTCGGAGGTCGGAAGCGCGCCACGCCCCAGAGCGAACACCACCACGCAGATACCGGCGACGTAGATCCAGGCAAACAGTGAGAGCAGCGGGTGATAGAGCGTCAGCAGCGTCGAGCCCACCACCACGCTCAAGATGATCGCGAGACCATCGACGAGCAGCGTCGCGGTCGCCTTTTGGACCAGAGCGACATCGAGGAATCGGGTCGACAGCGCTGTCACGTCGGTGCCTCCCTCAGCATCGTGTGCCACACGCGGCAAGCGGCGCAGCAGATCGGTGGCGACACGCGCAAAGACTCGCTGCTGAATCAGCTCAACGACCCAGGTTTGCAACGCGCGCATGACCGCGTCGAAGATCAGAAATGCGGCCAGCAGAATGGTCAGGACCACCAGCGGCTGGAGCATCGCTCCGAGGGCCACCCAGCTCACCAGAGCCTGCACGGCTGCCGGTGTCGAGAGCGAGAGCGCGCCGCTCACAACGGCATAGACCACAACCACGCCGAGATCGCGGCGGTCGAGATGCAACATGCGGCGCGCACGACCGGCAAGTTCGATCGGGCCCGCACGCTTGGAGAGTGCGCTCAGCGGGAGGTCGGCTTCGAGCAGGACCCAGTCAATGCGCTCGGTGCCCAAGCCCCGAGCAAGAGAGGCCGCACTCGTGTGGGTGCGGACGACGACACCACCACGTAGGCAAGAGACAACGGTCCTTCCCCATCTGTCATGGTGGGCAACCAGCCAATTACCGTCCGCGGTACGGGACACCGCCGCTGCACCGTCGTCGATGACAGAGAAGAGTTCGTCAGGCTGCAGACCCTGAAATGAGCCGCTGAGCTGCACGAGTGTCGCCGCTGAGCGCACGACTTGAGACCAGTGCTGCGCCGCTTGCAGCCGTCGATCGACCAACTGGGTGAGCCTGCGAGCCAGGTCGGAGCCCATCGCGCGCCCGTAGACCTGCCGATACGTTTTCTCGACGGCAAGCAGCACGGCGGCGCTCGTGTCGCTCTCCGAGCGACCAAGACGGTCCAAAGCGCCCTCAACGCCACTATCTCTCGGGGCTCGTGTCGACGTGTCGGGCATGGACAATTTCTGCGCTGAAGGCCGCGGAAGCGAGATCTTTCGGCAACTGGGTGCGGCCAGGTCCACGAGCACGCGAGTCTCGCGCCCTGGACGGGCACCGGCGGAGGGGAGGCTAGCAGCAGTTGGTGTGTCGAAAAGACCCAGCGCACCTACGTTCGATATCGAGATAATCTATGGATCGGATCCCGCGCGAGACGATGCGTCGCGCCCAACCTCAGAGCCGCCGTGCGCCAGCTTAACTTTCATCACCTGGAGTACTTCTGGCACGTCGCGCGCGAGGGGGGAATCTCGGCCGCGAGTCGCAAGCTTGGGGTTGCCCAGCCAACGATCTCGATGCAGATAAAGCAGCTCGAAGAGACCCTCGGGACGCCGCTGTTTGAGCGGCGGGGACGCGCGCTTGTGCTCACCACCGGGGGCCGGCTCGCGCTCGGCTACGCGGACGAGATTTTTGGCCTAGGTCGCGAACTGGTCAACGCGACGCACAACCTCATCGCCAATCGACCCCTACGGCTTCGGGTCGGCGCCACGCTGG
>CAZVEM010000038.1:984-26536 GCA_964626165.1 uncultured Nannocystaceae bacterium | reverse complement strand
GCGACGGCGACGGTGATGGCGATGGCGATGGCGATGGCGATGGCGATGGCGATGGTGACGGCGATGGCGACGGCGATGGCGACGGCGAGTGCGGCAACGGAGTGATCGAGGGCGACGAAGAGTGCGATGGCGATGCGCTGGGAGGCGCGAACTGTGGATCCGCCACCGGCGGCGCGCTGCCCCAGGGCAACGTCTCCTGCTTCTCGGACTGCACCCTGATCACCGAGACTTGCTACAACTGCGGCGACGGGGAAAAGCAAGCGACTGAGGCTTGCGATTCGCCGGATTTTGGCGGTGTGACCTGTGTGTCGCTGGGCTATTCGGGCGGCACGCTCAGCTGCAACGGCTGCAACTCGATTGTGGAATCCGGCTGCACGTTGCCGGCGACCTGCCCCAACGGTGTGATCAACGCGGGTGAGCAGTGCGACGGGAGCAACCTCAACGGCGCGACCTGTGTCTCCCAGGGATTCGATGGCGGCACCCTGAGCTGCAGCGCGAGCTGTCAGTTCAACACCAGCGGATGCACGACCAACACTTGCGGCGGGCTCTTTACCACTTGCAACCTGCTTAACCCCAACTGCTGCGCGGGTCTGACCTGTTTGCCGGTGTTCGGCTGCGCGCCCGAGTAGGGCGAGGCCACTCGTAGCGATGAACGCGGTCGCGGTGCTCGCCGATCGCTCCGTCGCCAGCGCACCGAAAGTTGATGAGATGAAAAGAGCCGGTCCCAATTTGGGTCCGGCTCTTTCATCTCATCGATCTCGCGCAGCGTTCATCTCGCCGCGACTTTCGCGAATGCGCAGCGCACTGTGGCGAACGCAGCGCCTCGCAGCGATATCGCTAGCCCATGTGCGAGATCACGGCGTCACCAAACTCGGAGCACTTGATCTCCTTGGCCCCCTCCATCAGTCGAGCGAAGTCGTAGGTCACCGTCTTCGCCCCGATCGCGCCGTTCATTCCTGTGATGATGCGATCGGCGGCCTCGTGCCATCCCATGTGCCGGAACATCATCTCGCCCGACAGGATCACCGAGCCCGGGTTCACCTTGTCCTGCCCCGCGTATTTTGGCGCCGTGCCGTGCGGCGCCTCAAACACGGCAACACCGGTGTCGTAGTTGATGTTGCCACCCGGTGCGATGCCGATTCCACCGACGCAGGCTGCGAGGGCGTCCGACACGTAGTCGCCGTTGAGGTTCATCGTCGCGATCACGCTGTACTCCGCGGGACGAGTCAAAATCTGCTGGAGGAAGGCATCGGCGATGACGTCCTTGACGACGAACTCGTGACCGCTGCTCTTGCACTTGAGCCAAGGACCGCCATCGAGCAGTTCACCGCCGAACTCCTTGGTCGCGAGCTCGTAGCCCCAGTCACGGAATGCACCTTCCGTGAACTTCATGATGTTGCCCTTGTGGACAAGCGTCAGCGAGGGAAGCCTCTGCGCGACCGTATACTTGAGAGCGGCACGCACCAGACGGCTGGTGCCCTCCTGCGAGGTGGGCTTGAGTCCAAATCCGCTGCTCTCCGGGAAGCGAATCTTGCCGAAGGCCTTGGGAAAGTGCTCACGAAGCAGCGAACGGAAGCGCTCGTTATCCGGCGTGCCGGCCTGGAATTCGATACCCGCGTAGATGTCTTCGGTGTTCTCGCGGAAGATCACCATGTTGGTGAGATCCGGACGCTTGACGGGGCTGGGCACGCCGGTGAACCAACGTACCGGCCGCAGGCACACGTAGAGATCGAGCTCTTGACGGAGTGCGACGTTGAGACTTCGGATTCCGCCGCCGACGGGCGTCGTCAGCGGGCCCTTAATCCCGACGAGGTGCTCGCGAAACGCGTCGATGGTCTCTTGCGGAAGCCAGTTGCCAGTCTTCTCGAATGACGACTCACCCGCGAGGACGGCCTTCCATTCGATCTTCCGCTCGCCACCATAGGCACGTGCGACCGCGGCATCAAACACGCGGACCGACGCTGCCCAAATATCGGGGCCGGTGCCGTCGCCTTCGATGAAGGGGATTACAGGATGGTTCGGGACTACAAGGCCATCGGGCCCCATCTTGATCGCTTCGGCCATAAGAGCTTCCTGCCGTTGACTCGGCGAACGCTTGATATCACGGGTCCGGCGCCCTACCCAGGCGCGCGCCGGACTCGGTGTGCATCAGCGACCGCCCAGCAGCGCCTCCCACCGCAGCGCCTGCGCGATGCAGCGCACTGGACGCGCCCCGCGGTGAAACCGCGGCAAACCGTTGGGATCTACAGCCCGCCCTTCACCAGCTCACGCGCCTTCGCTGCAATCTCGCGTTCGTCACCAGTCCGAAAGCCTGGATGAACGTAAGCAACCTTGCCATCGCGGTCGATCAACCAGCTGGTCGGCATGCGCGGAGGCGACCAGGCGCGATTGACCGCGCGATCCTGGTCGTGCGCGATCGCGAAAGTCACGCCGGTCGCACTCACGAAGTCGGCGATGCCGTCGGGCTCGTCGTCGAGGCTCACGCCGATCACAACCAAGCCCTGCGCGCCAAGTTCCTGATGGAGCGCTTCAAGCTCAGGCATCGATTCTTTGCACGGTCCGCACCAGGTGGCCCAGAGGTCGACGAGCACCACCTTGCCGCGCTGTGCGGCGAGATCGAAGCGCTTCCCGTCGAGTTGGGTGACTGCCAAGGCTGGCGCGACATCACCCACGGCCGGCGCGGGCCCGCTCTGAGCGGGACTCACGAGTCGCTTGTCATCGCAGGCGCCCGCGAGCAGCAGGGCGCAAACCGTGAGCAGCGAGCACAGGTTGCGGACCCAAGGGCGTAGAGATGCGGCGACGCGCCGTTGGCAGGCGATTCGCGGATGAGTCGGTCGCACGTTGGAGTGCATCGGCGACAGCCTATCACCGCTTGATCAACGGATACCCCACGACGCTGGCCGATGACACGTGTCGCCAGGGACGCAACGAAGCGCCGACCGCCCAATCTCGCCGGGCGACGACGTTCTCCGTCCCAAGCCCTCCGTTCACCCTCCGCGGCTCCCACCCGCGGCGCAGCAAGCCCATGCTCGCTAGTTCCATCTTGGAGAGAGCTGCGTGAGCAACGTCTCTCTCCATTCCAAGAGGTCGCGGAACTCGCGGGCGAGGCCGGGCCGGGTCCAACAGCGACGCGCAGCGGCCCCCAGCGTGCTTCCCGGATGTGGTTGGACGAACTCAAGCGTCGCGCACGAGAACATGTCGGCATAGCTCAGACCGGCAAGCGGGCCGCGCGATGAAGATCCGTTCGCGGCCTTCGCCTCGTCGGACTGCGAGTCGAGGCCGTCGACATGCTCAACGTGTGGAGCGAAGATCGTGGTCCGGTCTCCCTTCGCACGCCGAATTGCTGAGAGAGCTCGCTCGAGCGTCGACTCGTGTTCCGCATCTGCCGCCTCGCTCGTTCCGTACTTGCGCGCGACGTAGCCCACTGCCATGCCCGCCGCCGGGCGGAGGACTCCCCGCATGAACTCGGGGACGAATCCCGGCAGGCTCTCGCGTTGTGCCTGAGGATCTCGGGCCATCGCCGCCACCGCGAGTGCTCTGCCCGCGGCCTTTCCGGCTTCAATGATCGTGTGGAGTTCCTCCATGTCGGACATCGCGTGCTGAGGAAACAGACTTGCGCCGCTGCCGACGCGATCCGCCCACCGCGCGATCGCCCACGAATCGCCAACGGTGAGGTCCTTCGCGATCAAGAGTGGGACGCTTTGCGTCGCGCCGCGGCCACCGACGGCCCGCAGCCACGGCTCTCCCAACATCGGCACGTACTCGCGATACAGGTACTCGATGCCATGGTGCGCGAGCGCCCACCGTACCTGCATGGTCCAGGGGGAATAGCTCAGCCCGTAGAGCACAGGCGTGCTCACACGGCCGATTCGCTCAAAGACGCCGCTCACAAGCACTAACATAGCGAAGTTCGCGGCGGCTGCCTTGGCCATTCGCAGCCAGTCCGAGCCCAGGAGCCGGAGGCCCGGTCGACTGTTGCCGCTCGGCGTCACCGGCCAAGCGGCCGTAACTGCTGCGTGTGCCGCCGCCGCCGACAGCAAGCGCTCGCCAGGCAGGCGACCGACGCACTACCATCCCGTTGATGACGTCCGTTCCCACGCATGCCGCTGGGAGCCCCGAGGCACCTGGCGGCGCGGGGCCAGAGGTCTCGCGTTCGGCCGCTGCACGGCGTCCGCCGGGCTTTGTGGCGCCTGGACCCGCCCCCACCGGCGACGCCGAACAAGCCCGTCGATCCCTGGGGCCGATGGAGGACCTTAGCTACCTCACCGGGGACTTTCGCATCTTTCAACGTCGCGACGGCCATCGTTGGTCACTCGATGATCTCATCACCGCCTGGGTTGCACTGCGCGCGCCCGATCGGCCCCTGACGGCAGACGCCCCGGTGCGCGCCGAGACCGAGCCTGTGCGTGGCCTCGACCTCGGCTGCGGCATCGGCTCGGTGCTGATGATGCTGGCCTGGGGCCTCCCCGCAGCGAAGCTTGTCGGGGTCGAACGACAGTCGATCAGCCTCGCGCTCGCGCGACGGTCGATCGCATTCAACGGCATCGATGAGCGCGTTGAGGTGCATGAGCTCGACCTGCGCGAGCTCCCCGGACATGCCGGGCTCGGTTCCTTTGACCTCGTCACGGGAACGCCTCCTTACTTCGACGTTGATCACGCGAGCATCAGCTCCCGTCCGCAACGCGGGCCTTGCCGCTTCGTCCTTCATGGCGGGATCGAGGACTACGTTCGCGCCGCCGCGTCCGTACTTCCCATCGGCGCCAGCGCCGTATTCTGCGACTCACGCCTGAATCAAGAGATCGCTCGGCGTTCATTTTCGAGCCACGGACTTGAGGTCATCGACGAGCTCACTGTGTTTCCTCGGGAGGGCAAGCCCCCTCGACTGCATGTTTGGCGGTGCGTTGTGACAGGCACACATCTCCATACAAGCCCACGAATCCGTGACGTCCAGCTCACGGTGCGCGATCGCAGCGGCGGTTGGACGGAGCAGTTTCGCTCGATACGGCGAGCGATGGGGATGCCCGATCGTGGCCCAAACAGCGAATAGGAGTGCGTCAGGCCGGATCCATCGGCGGACAAGTGGCAGCAGTGTCCTATTGAATCACGAGGATCCATCGGGCCTCGGCCTCGAGCACTCGTACACTTGATGTGTTGGTTTGGGGACAAATGCCCCTCATTCGTGCCACTCTCGTGGCGTGCCCTTGGGTCGGTCGCTGAGAATCCTGGTCGTGGACGACGACCCCTTTGTTGGCGACGTCGTGTGCCGGCTGCTGGCGCACGACGGTCACGTCACGACGTGGTGTGACAACGGTGAACGAGCGCTCGAAGTCTTCGCTGCTGCGCGGCCGGAGTACGAGCTGCTGCTTCTCGACCTCAACATGCCACTGATGAACGGCGCAGATCTGCTCGATGCGATCGCAGATCTCAACGGCGCTTCGCGGATTCCGCCGACCATCATCATGACCGGGCTGGGAGCAAAGCGGCAGACCGACCAGCTCCGCGACGAGAATCACGTGACCGCCGTCTTACGCAAGCCATTTTCAATGCCGGTCCTGCGCGAGTCGATTCGGTCGGCGGTCGCTCGTGTCCCATTGCGAGCGCACAGCTAGGCGCCTCGTTTGCGGTGCCGCTTGATCCGCGGCACCGCGCAACGATCGTGCGGCGCATCGAACCTGCTAGATGCTGCAGAACGCTTCGTAGTCGATGAGCTCAATCGACTCGGGCGGCTTGCTGCAAACGCGGCAGCTCGGGTCCTTGCGAAGCTTGAGCGTGCGCCACTTTGTCGAAAGCGCATCGAGCACCATCAGTCGACCCGAGAGCGTTTCGCCAACGCCAAGAATGATCTTGATGGCCTCGTTGGCTTGAAGCGTGCCGATCATGCCGGGGAGCACACCGAGCACCCCCGCCTCCTGGCACGAAGGCGCCATGCCCGGCGGCGGCGGATCGGGGTAAAGGCAGCGGTAGCAGGGGCCCTGATCGGGCAGGAAGGTCGTGATCTGGCCTTCGAAGCGGAAGATCGATGCGTGTACGACCGGCTTGCCGAGTTTGAGCGCGGCGTCGTTGAGCAGGTATCGCGTGGGGAAGTTATCAGCACCGTCGACGACGAGGTCGTAGCCCGCGAGAATCTCCATGATGTTCTCGCTTGTCAGGCGGGTCTGATGCGGGATGACTTTGACGTCGGGGTTGAGCGCCTGGAGAGTCTTGCGCGCGCTCTCGACCTTTGCGAGGCCGAGTCTCTCGACGTTGTGCAAGATCTGTCGCTGTAGATTGCTCTCGTCAACGACATCGTCATCCACGATGCCGATAGTTCCCACGCCTGCAGCGGCCAGATACAGGGCGCTGGGCGAACCCAGACCACCCGCGCCGAGGCAGAGCACTTTGGCGTCGAGGAGCTTGCCCTGGCCGGACTCGCCCACCTCCGGCAACATGATGTGCCGGCTGTAACGCTTGACCTGCTCGGGCGAGAGCGAGCGCGGTCGATCGAAGGCAAAGCCCGCCTGCTTCCAGGCACGGAAACCACCCGCCATGCTCGAGACCTTGCGATAGCCAAGCTCCGAGAGAGAACGCGCTGCCAGGGCGGAGCGAGTTCCGCCCGCGCAGTAGATGATGATCTCGCGGTCGCGTTCGGCGACCAGATCTTCGATCTTGAGCTCAAGGAAACCACGAGGGATCCAGTTGGCGCGCGGGATGTAGCCCTGGTCGTACTCATCGCGCTCGCGCACGTCGACGAGGACGGGCGCCTGCGCCTCGGGCACGCCAAGGACACGCGCCTTGGTGTCCTCTGCCGAGATCTCGTGTACCTGGCTTTTCACCGTCCGAAGAACTTCGTCGAAGCTGCTCATCTCGTTTCCTCGATTTCCCTGCTTGTTGCGGAAGATTTTTCCGCGCTCCAAGCCCTCGCAACCTGGCAGACGGACCACCACCTGTCAATGTCGAAGGTATTCATACATACATCGCTGTAGTTTATGTGCTCGCCGCGAGGCGGTCCCGCGGCTATACCCGCTCCCGGTGCCAGACGCTGCAACGCCAGATCCTGTGTCCCGCTCCCTGACCGGTGCTGCGCCGTCTGAGGGAACGCCGGCGATGGTCAGCCCGGAGCCAAACCCGGAGACGCTGGCCGCGCTCGCGCTTTGCCATGAAAAGCTCCGCGAGCAGATCGAGCGGAGGGTCGTGGGGCAGCGTGCCGTGGTCGAGCTGCTCTTGACCACGCTGTTCGCCGGCGGACACGCGCTGTTCGTCGGCGTCCCGGGTCTCGCCAAGACCCTCCTGGTCAGCAGCCTCGCGCAGGCGACGGCGCTCGAGTTCGCTCGGGTTCAATTTACGCCTGACCTCATGCCCTCTGACATCACGGGCACCGACGTCCTCGAAGAAGATCCAAGTACTGGGAAGCGAAGCTTTCGCTTCTTGCCCGGGCCTGTGTTCACCAATCTCTTGCTCGCGGATGAGATCAACCGCACGCCGCCCAAGACGCAGGCGGCGCTCCTGCAAGCGATGCAGGAACAGAAGGTCTCGGCCGGCGGCCGCACACATCGCTTGCCGCCACCCTTCCAGGTCTTCGCCACGCAAAACCCAATAGAACATGAGGGCACCTACCCGCTGCCTGAGGCTCAGCTCGACCGCTTCATGCTTGAGATCTCCGTCGGCTATCCGGGGGAGCAAGACGAACGCGAGATCGTCGCAATGGCCGCTCGAGGCGAAATCGCCATTGAAGCCGTGCTCGGTCCAGCAGAGCTCATCGCGTACCAACGCGTTGTGCGGTCCGTTCCGGTTCCGGCCAACGTTGTGGCCTACATCGTCGAAGTGCTTCGCCGATCACGGCCCTCTGACCCAAGCTGTCCGCCAAAGCTCCGAGAACTGATTCGCTGGGGCGCAGGGCCTCGCGCCGGACAGCTCTTGATGCTCGCCGCGCAGGCACGCGCCGCGCTGACTGGATCGCTCGTGGTCACGCGAGATCACATTCGCGAGCTCGCCCCTGCGGCGCTTGGACATCGCATGGTCCTCAGCTTCGCTGCGCAGAGTCGAAATATCGGCGTCGAAGAAGTGATGCGCGAGCTGCTGACCTAGCCGGCCGTCCAAGCGGCCATGGAGGAGGCTGCTGACGACACCGAGTTGGCTCTGGCCGGCCTCACAGGTTCTCAGTGAGCCGCGGGAGCGCTCTTGCCTCCGCGAAGGCGTCCGACCAGCGACACGACTCCGACGATCACGATCCCCACGGCAAAGCCCACCGCTGCGTTGACGAGCATCGGGACGAGAAAGCCGAGCACGGGGCCGACGGTCGCAACTTCTGCAGCGTGATGCGTCCATTCCTCGCTCTTGTGATGGAGCCACTCAATACCGTGGACCATGATGCCGCCACCGACCAGGAACATCGCCGCGGTTCCAGCGATCGAGAGCCCATGCATCAGCATCGGCGCGGTCGCCAGAATGGCGCCACCAACCGCCTGCGCGGCGCGGGAGTCCTTTCGCGCCTTGAGGCGCAGTCCAAGGTCGTCGAGCTTGACGATCCCTGCGACCAGTCCATAGACGCCAATCGTCATCCCGACGCCGATGGCCGCGAGCGCCCCGATGCGTGTGAGCAGGGGCGCCGACGCAACGACGCTGAGGGAGATCGCGATGATTTCCGCGCTGAGGACGAAGTCCGTCCGAATCGCGCCGCGGATCTTGTCCTGCTCCAGGGCTACGAGATCGACGCTGGGATCAGCGACCGCCCTTGCGTGAGCCTGATGGGGATCTTGTGCATCGTGGGCATGGAGGAACTTGTGCAGCACCTTTTCGCAGCCCTCAAAGCACAAATAGGCACCGCCGATCATCAGCAGGACCGTGACGCCCCACGGCAGGAACGCGCTAATCAAGAGCGCCGCCGGCACGAGGATCAGCTTGTTGATCAGCGATCCCTTCGCAACCGCCCAGACGACCGGCAGCTCGCGGTCGGGCTTGACGCCCGTGACTTGCTCCGCATTGAGCGCAAGGTCGTCGCCGAGGACTCCGGCGGACTTCTGCGCCGCCATCTTGGTCATGAGTGCGACGTCATCGAGAACCGATGCGACGTCATCCAAAAGAGCGAGGAAGCTTCCTGCGGCCATGGTGCGTGCGACGAGTGAGCTCGCCGAATGCGCGGATGCTACCAGATCGGCCACGGCGAGGGCCCTGAGCGTGTCGGGCGGCGCGCGCCGCATTGCTTCGCCTCGGCCTGGGTGCCCCGCCGCCTCGCGCCGCTGCCCCGATCGATCGCAGGGATCGATTCGTGCTTGGACCGCCGCGGGGGCAGCCTGCTCAGCCTGCTAGATTGCCGTCAACGTGGCGACCCCGGCGACCATCCTCAGCCCAGCGCTGCGCGAGTTCCTGCGGGGACGCGAGCTCAAGGTTCGGGGCCGCGTCGATGGACTGCGCGTTGGCGCCCACGCCGCCAGGCGTGCCGGGGCTAGCCAGGAATTCAAGGACTACCGCTCCTACGTCCCCGGCGATGATCCCCGGCTTCTTGATTGGCGCGCGGCGGCGCGAAGTGAGCGGCTCGTCGTTCGTCGACATGACAGTGAAGACGCGTTGACGCTGATCGTCTTGCTCGACCTCGGCGCGAATGCGAACTACGGCGAAGGGGAGAGCCGCAAAGTCGTGGTTGCGCGCGCGCTGGCGATGTCGCTCGCGTTACTGGCACAGCGCCAGGGCGATGACGTCATCATTCACTGTGGCGTCGGTCGCCAAGTCACAACCCTCGGTCCTCGGCTCGGGGCGGTCGAACTTGAGCGCCAGCTGGCCGAAATCCAGCCCGACGGCAAGTGCCCCTGGATGCAGATGCTTGAGCTCGCAGACGCCCGCGTCGGACCTCGAAGCGTCGTGCTCGTCATCTCCGATCTGCTCGACCTCAGCTGCGAAGAGGGCGAGGACGCCGACGTACAGCTGTCGGTCGTGATGGAACGCCTCCGCGATTTCGTGACCCGCGGCAGTCCGTGTTTCGCGGCCCAAATCCTTCATGACGACGAAGTCAGCTTTCCCTGGCGAGACCGCGGCTGGTTGCGCTTCCTCGATCCCGGGCGCATGCGCAATCCGATCGAGGGCGACGCGGATGCGCTCGCAGGCGGCTACCTCAGCCGCATCTCCGCGTACCTCCGCGCGACGCAGGCCCTGGCCCGCGATTCTCATATCTCGCTCCAACGCAGCGTCACCACTGAAGACCAGCTCGTCACGGTCGCGCGATTCCTAGAGATGCTCGCGACCGGCGTGAGCGACGAAACGCAGGGGACTTCGTGGCACAGACGGCTCGGACTTGACGCACAGCAAGCCGCCGATCCGGGATTTGGCGGCAGCCGACGCGACAGGGGTGAAACTAGATGAGCTGGCTCGCACCGTGGATGTTGGCGGGGCTTGCCACCCTCGCGCTGCCCATCCTTGCGCACCGGCTGGGCCGCGAGCCGCCGCGCGAGGTCCCCTTTGCGGCGATGCGCTTTCTGGTCGCCGGAGAGCCCGCGGTTTCTCGCAAGCGCAGGGTGCGAGACATCGGCCTATTGATCGCACGGTTGATCTTGGTGGCCGCGCTCGTGCTCGCGGTGGCGCGACCTTCGTGCGAGTTCGAGTCCGACCTGACGATGATCGGCGAACCGCATGACGCAGTCGTGCTCATCGATGGTTCCCGGAGCATGGGGCTTCGCGTCGACGAAAAGATACTGCTCGAGCACGCTGGCGAGCGCGCGCGCCAACTCATCTATGCCCTACCCGCCGGTAGCCAGGTTGCCTTGCTGACGACTGACCCCTCCGGCCCCGTCGTTGCCTTGACAGAGGATCGTGACAGCGTGGTTCGAGAGCTCGATCGCTGGATCGCCGACGGCGCGCCCAATCCCGTCGCCGCGAGAATGGACGCGAGCCTCGGTGTTGCCGCCGAACTCCTGATGGGTCGGAGTGAAGCGCGGCCCGCTGCAATCTACGCGATCGGTGATGAAGCGAATGGAGGAATCTCCGGTCTGCCGGCCCAGGTCGGCAGCATCGCGGTGTATCCGAGTCCCGCCAGTCCAAACGCGTTTCAGGCCGACCACGTCGCGATTCAAGGCGCTCGCTGGGATGAAGCGCGCGAGCTAGGTGAAGGCGCAGTGCGCATCTCGGTCACACTCTTTCGCACCGTCCACACGCCGACGGAGGACCTCGAATCCGAGAGTGCGGATGTCGCTTCGCAAGACGCTCGCGTCGAGCGCGAGGTGACGGTGGTACTCGAGATTGCAGGACAAGAGACGGCGAGGAGCGTCGTTGCGCTCGCGCCCAACTCCCCCGGTACGATTGAGTTCCTCCATCAGCGCGAGGGCAACGCCGCCCTTGCGGCCCGCGTGTACCTCGAGCCTTCGCTCGGCGATGCCTTGCCCTCGGACGACCAGCGACATCTGTGGATTGACGCGGAACCAAGCTTGCAGGTCCTGCTTGTCGACGGCCAGCCAAGCGAGCGTCGCATCGACGACGAGCTTTTCTTTCTCGGGACCGCATTGGCGGATCCGGCCGCCGCTGGCGAGATGCGCGTCCGCACGCTGGCACCCGACCAGCTCGTCGATCGCGTCGAACGCGAAGGACAGCGGGCGCTCGATGGAGTCGACGTGCTCGTGCTCGCCAACGTCGCTGCACCGCCGGCTGCCGTCGCGAGCCTTATCCAAGCGCGTGTCAACGTCGGAATGGGCCTCTGGATGACGGTCGGCGACCAGGTCGAGGCCGACGAGTACAACGCTCGCTTCGACGCTCTCTTGCCGCTGCGTCTACGTGCGACCGTCGAGGCCGGCAGCCTGCCCGGCCGCGCCACCGCGAAAGGCGATGGACTCGCGCCACCGCACCGAGACCACTCCATGTTCTCGAACCAGGGTGACCTTGGGATCACGGGCGCTCGCACGCGAAAGCTGTTCTTGCTCGATCCGGATCCAAGTCGAGACATGCAGCTGGCGCTGACATTTGAAAGCGGAGGGCCGGCGCTCTGCACCCGCACCGTCGGGAAGGGCCGCGTGGCGTTGATGACGACCACAATCGACCGCGACTGGAGCGACCTCGCGATCCGGCCGGGATTCGTGCCAATTGCACAGCTCACACTCAGATGGTTGGGCGGTACAAGTCGCGACGCCAACCTCCAGCAGACCTACGTCGGCGAGCCGCGCACGCTGCCCGCAATCCGGAACAGCGAAGTGATCGGACCCGGGGAGCTGCGTTTCCCGCTACCGGCCGGTGATGGCGATGCCGACGACGACCTCGTCACGCTGCGCGCGACCTGGAAGATCGGCCACTACGAGGTCCGTTCAAGCGCCGATGCCACGGCTCCGACGACTCGCTTCGCGGTCGTGGTCGATCCGGTCGAGAGCGACACTCGTCCCCATTTCGCTAGTGCCCAAGGCAGCCCAGAGGCGGACGGAGCAAGCAACTCGGCCGGCGCCGCCACCAAACTCACCCGCCAAGAGCCGCTATGGCCCGCGCTCTTGGTGCTCGCCGCGCTCGCCCTCTTGGCGGAAGGCCTTCTGCGACCCAAGAGCGCAAGGTCAGCGCGCGACGGAGCGACTCGACATCGATGACGCACGACGGGGCCTTGGGGGCTGTCGGCGGTGTGGCGCGGCGCCGAGTCGGATCACAGCCGCGGGTCCTGCACGGCGACGCAGGGCAGATTTGCACTGCGCGGGGCTTTGGCCCGCGAAAAATCACGGGTCTGGCACCAGCAGGCGCGACACTGGATGAGCGCTCCTGCCGAAACGCACTTGCGGTTCGTACCCACACGCAGGCAAGCTCCGGCAATGGCCTCGTGGATGACTCGCCACTCGTACGTTCTTGGAATTGTGGTCATCGCGCTGGGCGCATGCGGGCGCAGCCCGATCGCACTTCCGGATGACGCGGGTGGCACGGACACCGAGGGAACGACCACCACCGACGTCCCGAGTACCACCGACGACGGTCCCTCGACGACCGATGATGGGCCGTCGACGACCGACGACTCTGGCACCGACACAACGACGGGTGAACCAGAGCCAGAGCCCAAGACTTGCCGTGACGCGATCGAGTGCATGACCGGTTGCTTGCTCGGCGGCAACTTCGATATCGATTGTTTCTCGGGTTGTATCGACGGACTGCCGCCCGACGAGGGTCAGCTGGCGCTTGAGCTCGGGACCTGCGCGGTGACGCGCTGCTTCGACAATGGCACCTGTTCGGTCGATGACCTGCAGAACATGGATTGCCTGACCTGCATCGGCTTTGGGCTGATCGCTCCCGAGCCAACCGGCTGCGAAGACGAAGCACTCGCCTGCATGTAGTGCTCGGCCGCCGCCACTCCAAGCGCCACGGCGCCGCTCGGTCGACTGCCCCGCGCTGGGGCCTTTCGGACGAGCGGTCAGGCTTCGCGCCAGATCCAGCTACAGCTTGAGGCGACGAGCTCGCGCGCGGATCTCTTCGTCTGCGCGAAAGATCGTGGCAAAGAGTGCCGCTCGGATCCACATGCCATTGCGAACCTGCTTCCACACCAGAAAGCCGGGATGCGTATCCCAGTCCTCGGGAAGCTCGTTGACCCGTGGCAGCGGATGCAGGATCCGACAGCTGTCAGGCACGTACGCACGAAGCTCAGGGTGAAGGACGAAGTCCTCGTGCGTGCCGAGCGACTTGCTGGTGTCGGGGCGAACGCCGCCTGCGTCCCATTCTTGCTGCAGCCGCGTCATGTAGAGGGCGTCGACCGAGCTTCCCTCAGACTTGAGGAAATCGGCAAGCGCGGCGTACTGGGTCGTGGCGACCCCGTGGTGGGTCAGGGTATCGGTCAACGACGTATCGGGGGCGTGCTGCGCGAGGCAGATGAAGTCGATCTGGCGCACACCGAGCACCGCGAGCAAGCTCGCCAGCGAGCGAGCCGCCCGATTGCGCGCGATGTCGCCAACAATCGCGACTCGCTTACCCGCAACTCCACCATGCTGCGCAAACGCGTGCCCTAGGGTGTAGGCATCAAGGAGCGCCTGGGTCGGATGTTGACTCTTGCCACTCCCTGCCGAAACCACCGGGATGGGGCGGTGACTCTGGCTCAGCGACCATGCCGCTCGCAGCGCGAAATCGTCGTCTGGGTGGCGACAGATGATCGCGTCGAAGAAGCTCGCGAGCGTGCGGACACTGTCCTCCACGCTCTCGCCTTTGGAGAACGAGGAGGTCGCGAGATCGGACACGAGGCGCACGCTCGCGCCGAGCTTATCGGCAGCCGCCATGAATGACTCCGCGGTGCGAGTGCTCGGCTGCGCAAAGAGGTGCATGAAGCGATGGCCATGGAGCTGCCCGCGCAAGAAGTCTCGGCCATCGCGATGGCGGTCGAGTGCACGAATCGCACTGGCCGTCGCAAACAGGTCCGCCAACTCCTCGCGGCGAAACTGCTGGCTGACCAGCACGTGAAAGACTCGCCCCTCGCTTCTCAGCCATTCGGGGGACGTCGAGCGATGTTCCAGTTCGGTCAGCATCGTGGCGATGTCGCGCGGCGAGGGCATGGCGGCGGGAGTCTACACTCGATGACACGGCGCCTTCCCGCGGCTCGCGTCCGCCGCGGACCGGCCGTGGTACGCTTGCGAAATGGCCGCCAGCCAGGGTCCGTTCACCGGAGGGAGCGCCGCCATCGGGCGGATGAAGATCTCTGGATCGGCCGGGCACTCGCTGAGCTCTACGCAGATCCCGGCGCTGCGCGACGAGCAGCTGTCCGTGTTGTTCGTCGGTGCGTCGGACGCACTCTGGGAGCGGCTGCGTAGCTTCGCCGGACACCTGGCGCCGTATGTGTGCCTCAAGACGGGCTGGGGTGAGGTCGACACGCTGGCCCCGCAGTGCGTCGCGCTGTTCTTTGCGCAAGGCGGCGCAGAGGCCGACGCGTTGGTAAAGCGCTGGGGCGGTCGCACGGACGCGCCGCCCCTGATCGCACTGGCGTCGGGTCCCCGCTCCGAACTCCATGCAATTCGGCTGCAACTTTCGTTCGATGGCGTCGATGAGCTGATTGATCCGACCGAACTCAATCTCGGGACGCTGGAATACATACTTCGAAGCCAGCTGTCTGCCCGGGCTCTTCGCCGGGAGAACGCCGACCTACGCGAGCGCCTCGCGTTGTTGCTGCGTGGGACGCAAGAGGGCCTTTTCGAGTGGGACCTCGCCCGCAACTACGTCTTTTACTCCGCACGCTTCAAGAAGATCTTGGGCTATGCCGGCCACGAGTCCGAGATCGGCAGCTCACCCGACGAATGGCTGGGACGCGTGCACCCCCGCGACCTCGCGAATTTTCGTGCCGATGTCGACGCTGCGCTTGCCGGTACGCGCCCTCTGCACGAGCACGAGTACCGCGTGCGTGGCCGCGACGGCGAGTGGATCTGGGTGCTCAGCCGCGCTCACGTCATGCGCGACGCGGTCGGCAGACCCCTGCGCATGGCGGGCTCGATCTCTGATATCTCGGAATTCAGACAGCGTGAGCACGTGCTTCGCACTCAAGGACAGTATGACGCGACCACTGATCTTCCGCGTCGGCCGCTCTTGATCTCACGCCTCGCGCGCGCGGTCGAGGTCGCAAAGCAGTACGATGACTTTCACTTCTGCGTGTTGCTCATCGACATTGACCGCTTCAGCAAGGTCAACGACAGTCTTGGAACCGAGGTCGGCGACGAACTGCTCCAACAGGTTGCACAACGATTGCGCACCTGCGTACGTGCCGAGGACTTCGTCGCGCGCTTCGATGGCGACGCGTTCGCGCTGCTCCTCGAAGACCTCGAGGACGCCGGCGAAGGCACGCGCGTCGCGGGTCGGGTCCACGCAGCGATGAACACTCCGTTTCAGATCGGCGAACACGAGGTATTCGTCACCGTCAGCATCGGGATGACCTCCAACGCCCGCAACTATCAGCGCGTCGAGGACGTCATCACCGACGTCAGCGTCGCGGCGAGCCGCGCGAAAGAGGGCGGAAAGAACCGACACGAGGTGTTCGACACGCAGATGCGCATCGAGGCGATGACGCTCATGCGTCTTGAGATGTCGCTGCGGAAAGCGATCGACGGTGGCGAGTTTGAGCTTCACTACCAGCCGATCGTCAAGCTGCTCAGCGGCGATCTCGTTGGCTTTGAAGCGCTGATCCGATGGCGGCTACCCAAGGGCGGCACCGTCCCTCCCAATGAGTTCATCCCGGTTGCCGAAAATACCGGCCTCATCGTGCCTATCGGTCGATGGGCCCTCGCCGAGGCGGCACGCCAGCTTTCCCAGTGGTATCAGGCCTTCGGCTTAGCCCCCAGCACCCTGTCGGTCTCTGTCAACGTCTCTGGCCGACAGCTCAGCGACGACAGGCTCTTTGACGATGTTGCAGCCGCGATCAAAGAAAACGGCCTGGGCCCCGGTGCGCTGCGCCTTGAGCTGACCGAGAGCGTGTTGCTCGACAACTTTGAGCTTGGCAGCGATCTGCTGCGACGGTTTAAAGAGGTCGGCGCGAGCGTCGTCATCGACGACTTCGGCACAGGCTATAGCTCGCTGACCTATCTGCACCGCCTCCCAGTCGATGGGCTCAAGATCGACAAGAGCTTCGTCTTTCTGCTGGATGGCACCCCCAAGGGCAGCGCGATGATCAACACGATCCTCTCACTCGCACGCTTCTACAACGTCGACGTGGTGGCCGAGGGGATCGAGACCGTTGCGCAGCGCGACGAGCTCGTGCGCATCGGCGCCAAGCTTGCGCAAGGGTATCTGTTCGCCCGGCCCTGCCCCGCCGGGGACGCGACGCAACTGATCGAGCGCGCGCGTGGCCGCGGGTAGACGGCCGTTTACGCTGCGGCCGCGGGCATCTGTCCCTGAACCATGATCAGGCCCGGCGCGAGCCAGGTCTCGATCGCGGTGAATCCAGCCGAGCCGAGCATGTTGCGAAGGGTCGCGTCCTCAAAGAGCCGCGTCTTGGTCGACCACTGGAGAAGGTCGGCAGCGGCGCGTTCCCAGGGCTTGCCGGCATGGCGGAGCGTGCTGGCCACCAGCACGCCGCCGGGAACCAGGACACGCGCGATCTCTGCGAGCACCTCATGGGGTCGCTCCCAAAGGTGAAGAGCTGCGCCCGCGTGGACCGCCGAGACGCTGCGGTCCGCAAAGGGCAGCAGGTGCGCATCCGCCCGCAACAGTGGCATGGTCAATCCTTCATCGCGGCACAGCCGGGCGCACTGCGTGAGCATGGCCTCGCTGAGATCGACGCCGAGGACCTCTCGATACCGTCGGCTCGCGGCAAGTCTGCGGCCAATCACACCGGGTCCACAGCTGAGGTCCACCACGACGCCGCCCTCCGCGGGCGCGAGCGACGAGGCCAGCCAGGTGAGCTCTTGCTCGCGGCTGACTTGCCCGCGTCCCAGAGCCGTCATGAACGCCGGGCGCCAGTAGTTCTCGTAGATGCTGGCGAAGCGGGGAAGGTGCATCAGCGCCGGCGCCAGTCCGCGCGACGACTCGTTGTCCTCTGGCAGGAAGTCGGTCCAGTCCGCTCGCTTGGGGTAGCGTTTTTTGCACGCCGCGCACTCCAGCGCCGAAGCGGAGTCGGAGAGCGTGGTGCGGCAGACCGGGCAGACGAGCAAGGTCGCGTCCATGGCGGCGCGGAGGATGCCACGGTTCTGCGCCCGCCGTGGAGATGCGGCGACGAGCCTGCTACATGCTCAAGTCAACGTGAGCGCAAGCACGACCAAAGGCGGGTTCTCTTGGCTGGTCCGCGGCGACATCGACGGATTTTTTGGCCTCGCGCTCGACAATCTGGTCCAGCTCCTCTTGATCGACGGCCTTTGTCGCTTTGTGCTCGGCTTTGATGACGCGCTGCTCTACGGTCGCGTGCTTCCGGGCGTCGGCATCTCGTTGCTGATCGGGAACGTGTTTTACGCGTGGCAGGCCAAGCAGCTCGCCAGCGCCACGGGGCGAAGCGACGTGTGTGCCCTCCCCTACGGCATCAATACCGTTTCGCTCTTCGCCCACGTCTTCCTGGTGATGCTGCCGGTCAAACTTGCGGCCGAGGCAGCCGGTGCCGAGGACCCCGCAGCTCTGGCCTGGCAAGCCGGACTCCTCGCCACCTTCGGCTCAGGCGTGATCGAGCTCAGCGGCTCTTTCGTCGCCGACTGGCTGCGAAAGGCGACGCCGCGCGCGGCGCTGCTGTCGACGCTGGCGGGTATCGCTCTTGGATTTATCTCCCTGGGTTTTCTCTTTCGAACCTTTGCTCAGCCGATCGTCGGTCTGACCACCTTCGCGGTCGTCATGCTGACTTACTTTGGGCGCGTCTCGTTTCGTGGACGACTACCTGGCGGCCTGGTCGCGGTGCTCCTTGGTGCTGCGATTGCGTGGATGACCGGCATCGCGCCGGTCGGCGAATTCCCGCAAGGCCAGCTCATCGCAGTTGCGGCCCCATTTCCGGCGCTCTTTGAGCTCTTCTCCGCGTTGAGCGATACGGCGTTGTTGGGCTCGATGCTCGGTGTCATCGTACCGATGGGCCTGTTTAACGTCGTCGGATCGCTGCAGAACATTGAGAGCGCGGAGGCGGCCGGCGACAGCTATCAAGTCGCGCCTTCACTGGCAGCAAACGGCGTGGGTACGCTCGCTGCCAGCTTCTTTGGCTCGTGCTTTCCGACAACCATCTACATCGGTCATCCCGCGTGGAAGGCCATGGGCGCACGCGCAGGCTACTCGGTGCTCAACGGCGTGGTCATGACGCTGATCTGCATGAGCAGCTCCATGCGCCTGATCGCTTGGCTCGTGCCTATCGAAGCGGGCATGGCGATCGTGCTCTGGATCGGGATCGTGATCACGGCGCAGGCATTCACGGCCACTCCCAAGGAGCACGCGCCGGCGGTCGTCATCGGATTGCTTCCCGGGGTCGCCGCCTGGGGGGCGATTCTGGCGAAGAACGGTCTGCGGGCTGCCGGCACCGGCGTACCGGGCGGCCCGGCCTTCGATCCGAACCTCGTACAGGCCTTTAAGGCGAGCGACACCTGGATCCACGGCGCCTTCGCGTTGGAGCAGGGATTTATCTTCTCGTCGATGGTGCTCGCCGCGTCGACGGTCGCGGTGATTCAGCGCGAGTTCCGAGTCGCCGCGATTTGGTGCGCCGCGGGTGGGGTGCTCAGTCTCTCCGGACTGATGCACGCCTATGCCTGGGGCGTCGCTGACACAACTCTGGTGCTCTCGCCGGCGTGGGACTGGGCAATCGGATACTTCGCGATGGCGACGATCTTTGCGATCGCCCCATGGGTCACCACCCCCAGCGACGTCGAGCACGGCTAGCGGGCTTTCATCGATCTTCGCACCCGCGGGCAAGCGGCCGAGTCGGATCATGCTCGCGCGAGGTCCGGGATGCCGGTTTCGCGCCCCGGGGCCGCCGGAGCCCCGAGCCAAGCCAAGGCAGCGCTTCAAAAACCTCGTTCCCCGGAAGTCAGGCTCCGAAGCGAGCGCTCGACCTCTCAGACCCCAAGGGGATACAGGTGAGAGCGGGGCGCGCCAAGCTCGCCAACACCCGAATTCGCGCGTGTGAGGGCCGTCGGGACGCTCTCGCGGGGTGCGGGGGTCCGCGGTGCGAAATCGCGTGCACGAGCTGCCTTGCCGCGGACCAATGCCTACCGCTACACCTCACTCCAGCGGCGACCCGCCGCCCAGGTACCCCGATGGCCGACACGACGATCCTTGATTTTGTTCAGACCCATGTGCGCGAACGCGCGAGCGCGACTGCGGCCCGAGTGAAGCGAGGCGGCAAGTACGAGGACGTCACTTGGGCGTCGATGTGGGCGGATGCCCGCATCGTGGCGAAGGGCCTCATCGGCCTCGGCATCGAGAGCGATCAGCACATCTGCTTGATGGCGAGCTCCCGCCTCGAGTGGGTGGTTTGCGATTTAGGGATCCTCGCGTCGGGTGCGGTTACGGTGCCGATCTACCCCTCCAACCTCCCGGAGGAGTGCCGCTACATCGCCCAGAACGCGGAGGCTCGCGTCATCTTCGCGGAGGATGCCAAGCAAGTCGCGAAATTCGTCGGCAGCAAAGACGAACTCGGAGCGCAGGTCATTGCGGTCGTCCAGATGACCGGAAGAGTCGAAGTCGACGATAGCTGGGTGCTGAGCTGGGATCAGTTCGTCGCCAAGGGCAACGACGTGACTGACGCACAGGTCGACGAGCGCATCGCGGGCCTCAAGGGATCGACGATCGCGACAATCATCTACACCTCCGGGACGACGGGGCTCCCCAAGGGCGTTGTGCTGACGCACGACAGCCTGGTGTACGAAGGCAAGGCCGTACGCGACATCGACGTCGTTCGTTCCGACGACGTCCAGCTGCTGTTCCTTCCACTTGCGCACGTGTTTGCCAAGGTCCTCGAGGTCGCGTGGTTCGCCTGCGGCTTTGTCACCGCGTTCGCCGAGAGCATGGACACGATCAAGACCAATCTTGGCGAGGTCCGCCCGACCTTGATGGCGGGCGTGCCACGGGTGTTTGAGAAGTTCTACGGCGCGGTTCTCGACAAGGGCCTGTCAGCGACGGGCCTCAAGCGCCGTCTGTTCGAATCTGCCTTGGCGCTCTCGGTCAAGAATGGTGAGGCTGAAGAGGCCGGTCGATCGCTTGGATTCATCGACGGGATTCGGTTTGGCGTCCTCAAGAAGCTCGTGTTCAAGAAGGTCGGCCAGGGAATCGGAGAGACCATGGGCGGCCGAATGCGCGTCATGGTCTCTGGCGGCGCGCCGCTCTCCAAGAAGATCGCGTGGTTCTTCCGCGACGCCGGTCTCGTGATCGTCGAGGGCTACGGCATGACCGAGACCTCAGCGGCGACCTGCGTCAACTTGCCGAGCAACAACTTCATCGGCACCGTCGGGCCGGCCGTGCCGGGTACTGAGGTCAAGATCGCCGCAGATGGGGAGATCCTCGTCCGGGGACCCGGCGTGATGCGCGAGTACTGGCGCAACGCAGAGGCCACCGCGGAGACGATCGTCGACGGGTGGCTGCACACCGGCGATATCGGCGAGCTCGTCGGTCCGACCAAGGCCCTTCGAATTACGGATCGTAAGAAGGACCTGATTATCACGGCGGGCGGCAAGAACGTCGCCCCGCAAAAGATCGAGAACCTGCTCAAGAACCACGCCCTCATCTCGCAGGCGGTCGTCCACGGCGACAAGCGAAAGTTCCTCTCCGTCCTGCTCACACTCGACGCCGCGGCCGTCACCGCCTACGCCCAGGCGCACAATCTCAGCGGCAGCTACGCCGAGCTGACCCAGCACCCGCAGATCGCCAAGGAAATCGAGTCGATTCTCGAGCAGACCAACCGCGAGCTTGCGAGCTACGAGTCGGTCAAGAAGTTCAAGGTCCTCGAGACCGACTTCTCGATCGAGACCGGCGAACTGACGCCCAAGATGTCGGTGAAGCGGAAGGTGATCAACAGCCGCTACGGCCACATCTTCGATGGGTTCTACGCAGAGAAGTTTTAGCGAGGCCTGCGAACCCAGCGTGCGAACTTCGGACACAGCCTCCTGCGGGAGGATCTTGTCCCTTGCCCAAGCGTGGATCTTTGGCGCGGCGTGCTGCTCCGCGCGCCGGCGAGAAGCTCGTAGGCGCGTGAGCGCCACTTGCTAGCGCCGGATTGCCTTGTAGAGGTATGCGATACCGCCGCTGAGCGTGCGGTACTCGACGCTAGAAAACGCTGCGCTCTCTTGCATGAACTGCGCGAACGCCCGGCCACATGGGAAGTGCGCTGACGAGTCTTGGAGGTAACGGTACGCCGCTCCCTCTCCCGTGATGGCGCCTCCAATGCGGGGCAGCACCACCCGTGAGTACAGCGAGAACACACCACGCCATACCGGAATCGATGGCTGCCCAAACTCAAGCACCATGACGGTGCCGCCGGGTCGCACGACGCGGGCGAGCTCAGCGATCCCAAGTCCAGGACGCTGCACATTGCGAATGCCGAACGAGATCGAGGCGATATCGAATGTCGCCGACTCATAAGGGAGCTTGGTGACATCCGCCTGCGCGAACTCGATCTCTAGCCCGAGCGCGGCGGCCTTCGCCGGGGCGGGCGCGAGCATCTCGGGCGAGAAGTCAGTCCCGACGACGTGGCCATCTTTCCCGACGGCCTTCTTGAACGCGATCGCGAGGTCGCCGGTCCCTGTGGCGCAGTCGAGCACGTGCATGCCCGGCCGCGCACCACTCCAACGGACCAAGCGTCGACGCCACGCATGGTGAATGCCTGCGGAAAGCACGGTATTCGCCAGGTCGTAGCGTGGCGCCACGCGCGAAAACATCGCGCGAATCTTTTCCTCGTCTGGACCGCGTAGCTCGCCGGCAGAGTGGGGCTGCGTCGCAAGTGCGTGTTCGTTGGTGTCGTGCATGAGGCTCGGTTTCCAGCGCCGCCCCGCGGGACGGCGCTTCACCCTGGCGCGCCTAGGCATAGCGCATCTCTCCAAGAGGGGAAGGTGAAGCGGGGAAGGCGAGCTGCCGATGGCAAGAAACCGAAGGCAAGACGCCGAAGGCGGCACAAGGAGAGCGCAGACGCTTGGTATCCGGCAATGCGCTCGGGATAAGGGGCGGCGGGCGGCGCAATGCGGTGTGTGGGCCACGGTCTGCGACGAAATGCCCCAGGACAACGGCCCGCCGCGAAGAGAAGCCGATGAGTGCCGTGAAGCGCGGGCTGCCGCGCGCATGCGCCCGCGGTCGGGTCGAGCTCGGGTGCTTCGGGCCGCGCCCCTGGGTGTGAGCTGCCGCGGAGATCCCGACCCCGCGTGGACCGGCGCGTCGCGGGAGCCGCTGCTATGGTCCGCCGCGAACCGGCCCCGATGGGGTGTCGCGTGAGGCCGCCTTGGAAGGCAGCGCAAGCACAAAAGGGAGCTATCTCCGCGCGGCGACAGCAGGCTTTGACGCCGCGGCGTTCTTGCGCACAGGCATGGTCCTCGCGCTCGGCCAGGGCATGGTCGCGGTGGGGACGGGACTGCTTGAGCGGCGCGACAGTCCGCCCAGCAATGGCATCGCATTCTATGCCCCTGACTTCTACCTCACGGATGCAACGCCGTGGTGGGTTCCCGAGTTCTACGAGGAAATGCCGGCGCGAGAGTTGGGAACGCGACTCAGTGCGGTCACACAAGCCGATCGCAGCCCCGCCCGGATCGCGTGGCGCGGCGGAAACAGCGAACAGTTCCAGCAACGCGTCCGCGACATCCTGCGCTCGATTGAGAGCGGCGAGATTCGCAAGGCGGTGCCTGTCGATGTGCTGCAGGGCGAACTCATCTCGTCGCGAGCGGACGCGGACGATGCTTCGTCACACCTTGGCGGAGAGCTACGCAGCAGGCTGCAAAAGGCGCTGGTCCAGCAACGAGGGCTGCGCTGCTACGGCCTTTGGCACGAGGACGAAGGGATCCTTGGCGCGACGCCCGAGCTGCTCTTCAGCTTTGACGGTGCGTCGCTACGCACTGTTGCGCTCGCGGGGACGCGGCGGGTTTCGCCGGGTCTGGATCATGAGCAACTCGACGCCCTCAAGCAGGAGCTCGCGAGCGATGACAAGGAGCAGCGCGAGCATCAGCTCGTCGTTGAGGACATCTTCGCCCAGCTCTCGAGGCTCGGTGCGGTCGAGATCGGCAACACCGGCATCCTTGAACTTCCTGGTCTCCTGCACCTCGAAACCGCGCTCGATCTGCACGCGCACGCGCGGCCCCTTGAATTCACGGCCTTAGTTCGGTGTCTGCATCCAACCCCCGCCTTAGGCATCTCCGCCCAGGTTTCACGCGCGGGCCAGGATGCCAACGACCAGAGAGTTGGCACCGATCGCGAGTTTGCGCTGCGATGGCTCCACGAGCGCGACGATGCCGAGCTGCGCGGGCGCCTCGGAGCGCCATTTGGACTGCTGCGCCGCGACGGAAGCGGCGTGTGTGTGGTCGCGATTCGCAACGTCCAGTGGCGTGGCTGCAATGTTCGGCTGGGTGCTGGCTGTGGGGTCGTGTCGGGGAGCGATCCCGAGCGCGAGTGGATCGAGTTGACCGCCAAGCGCTCGGCTGTTCGCTCACTGCTTGGACTATGATGGACACGGCGGCGCGAAACCAAGCCTACGCTCGCGCCAGCATCCTCGCGCTGATCGAAGCTGGCATTCATGAGTTCGTGCTGTGTCCTGGAGGGCGCAATGCACCTCTCGTGGTGGCGCTCGACGAAGCGCAGCAGATGTCCCCAGACATTCGCGTCTGGCAGCACTTCGAAGAACGCTGCGCGGCATTCTTTGCGCTTGGTCGCGCGCGCGCCCTGCATGCCCCCGTTGCGGTCGTCGTGACGTCAGGCACCGCAGTGGTCGAAACCCACCCCGCAGTCGTCGAGGCTTACTACCAAGGTGAGCCTATCGTGATTGTGTCGGCCGACCGGCCCACGAGCTATCGAGGAACCGGCGCGCCGCAGACCATCGACCAAGTCCGGATCTTTGGGGCGCATGCGACATACCTCGAGCTGACCTTCGACTCCCAAAGCTCGTGGGCACCGCAAGTTCCACCGCATTCGAATGCCGACGGGGATGGGTCCGACGAGCACGCGATTCGATGCGTGTGCGAGCACCATGCAGCGCAGCTTGGAGCCGGACTTTCGACCTGGGCGCATCGCGGACCACTGCAGATCAACGTGGAGTTCGACGAGCCGTTGCTGCGCCGTAGCGCGCCGAGCTCAACGCCCCAAGTGGCCGACAACGACACCTCCACCGCCGTCGACCATAGGGAGGCTGCTTCCCGGAGCGACCCCGAGCCGAAGGTTGCGACCAATGATTCTGCCCTGCGGCGAGCCTGGTCGTTCGCATCCGACACCGCAGCGGCGAATGTGCCGTCGAAGACGCCAACGCAGCATGGGTCGGAGCTTGCTGCGGCGGTCGAGGTCGCGCAGGTGGCCGCGCCGCCGACAGACACATCCCTCGACGATGCGCTCGTGCAGCGCGCCCAAGCGCTCGTCGCGGGCTGGCGCCGGCCGCTGGTTCTCGTCGGTGCACTCCGAGCCGACGAGCGTGAACCGGTGCGTGCCTGGCTCTTGGGCCATCCGGCGGATTGCGTCCTGGAGTCGACTTCCGGCCTCCGCGAAGACCCCCTGTTGGCAGCGCGGCGGCTCGGGTGCCCCGACGTCGCGCTCGCGCCAGATCCTCGGGATGACGGATACGACGGCGTCCTACGCATTGGCGGCGTACCGACGCTGCGTCTTTGGCGAGACCTTGCGCTCACGGCAGACGGAGTCGACGTGCTGTCTTGCGCGTCAACACACTTCTCAGGACTCCCTCCAGCACGTGAGGCAACGCGGCTGCACTTAGCGGGGCGCCTCGTCGACACACTCGGTCTGGTCGCATCCGCCCACCCACGCAATGAGGCCGACACGCTCGACTGGAGCGCATCTCCGACCGCCGTCGATCGAGACGCCGTCGCGCGAGCGACCCTAGAGTCGCTGCTTGGGCACTTTGCCGAGAGCGAGCCCGCCCTCCTCCGATCGATCTCGCGGCACGTAGCTGCTCAAGACCTGGTGTACGTCGGCAATAGCGGCCCGATCCGCGACTGGGATCTTGCCGCGGCGCCCGGGGGCGCCACCCATGTCTACGCCAATCGCGGCGTGAACGGCATCGACGGGCAGCTCT
>CAZVEM010000038.1:0-974 GCA_964626165.1 uncultured Nannocystaceae bacterium | reverse complement strand
TCGACCGCGCTTGGACTCGCCGCTGGGCCCTCGCATCTTTCGCGCTCCACATGGATCATTGTGGGAGATCTCACTGCGCTCTATGACCTTGCCGGTCCCTGGATACTGCCTCAGCTGCGAGACCGCTCGCTCCGAATCGTCATTCCGTGCAACCGCGGTGGCCGCATCTTCGAGCGAATGTTTGCCAATCCACGTTTCGTGAATGAGCACTCATGGAGGATCGAGGACGTCGCCCGCCTTTGGGACCTGCCGCTCGTGCGCTGGCCCGCCGCGACCCCGCGCGAACTACCGGAGCGATGCCTCATCGCACTTGAGCCACAAATCGAGCAAACGCGGACGTTCTGGGCCGCCTGGACGCAGTCCCTCCCGCGACCGGCCCCGCACTAGTACGGGGCCGACGAGCAACAAGGGGAGGCGTGGTGAGTGCGCGGCCAGGCGCTGCGCGGGGTTCTTCGACAGCCTGCTCGTGCAGGATGCACTTCGGACGTCCGCGAGGGCTCCCGCGGAGGCCGTCCGCGGCGAGGTCGCTCGACGCCGGTCCTGCCTCCGACCTTCGTAGGTCGGCATGCCGGCGCTCGCGCCCCCCGGAAGGCAATCGATTCGATCCTCGAATCAGGGCCGGACCCTCATCCGCGCGCGCCATCACGAAGATCGCGAGTGAGACCATAGGCCCGGTCGTCCGCAGACGCTGCGACCAAAGACACGGCGTGTACGAGATGATCGACCGAGTGGTTCGTGGATCGCCGTGACCACAATGACCGAGCGGTTTCTGGTACAGCGGCGCAGCGCTCTGATAGGCTGGCGATTGTGTTGATGCTTGATTGGAATTCGTCGCACTGCCGCCCGTTCTCGACCGGGGCAGTCTCCCTCGCAACGATTGCACTTACGCTCGGCCTCTTGGTGTCGTCCACCGCCTGCGGCAACGACTCTGGTGGAACAACGGACGCGAGCGCCGATGACGTGATCGGCGATGG
>CAZVEM010000037.1:0-26851 GCA_964626165.1 uncultured Nannocystaceae bacterium | reverse complement strand
TGGCAACGCGGCATCCCGCTCGCGTCCGCGTTCAGCGTGCCCAAGCGTCGGGCGAGCGGCGCCGGATCGCGCGCGGTCTCGATGGGCCGTGCTCGCCCGCCCCTCATGCCTGGCGCGTGCGCCCGCTTGACCCGATCGGACGTCGTGCGGCACGCGCAGCGGCTCCAGGCCAGCTTCCATCGGCAGCCACCATGCGAACGGCGAGATGCGGATCGGTGACGCCCGTCGCGAGCTCGCAGTCCTTGTCAGGCTCGCCTCAGCCCCCTGAGCGACCACGCCCAGGCTTGTGCCCTCGGAGCTGATCGGGACGCAGCGAAGGCACCGGTCGTGTGCGCATGTCGTCGAGGACCGCATCGTCTCCATCGTCATCGGATGGAATCCCAAGGACTCCATCTTCGTCGCCGCTGTTCTCGCCGCCGTTCTCCTCCAACAGCTCAAACTCGCCGCTATCAAACGCGGGGATGCTCGCATCGACACGCTTGAACGCGGCCGTGCGACCATCGTCGTCGTCGAGTCGTGAACCTGCGCGAAGACGCCCCACGTCCGCGACCGCCGAGGACGCTCCGCCTGCGGTGGCACCTGTCTCGTCGCCACCGAGCGCGCGTCGCTGGCGAGCGAGGACGTCTTGAATGCGGAGCACCATCTCAGGGCTGAGGGGGCCGAACTCAACGCCGACGCCGGCGGGATCGTCTTGATGGCGAACCACTCGCCCAGTGCCGCGAATCACGACCGGATCATCGACAATGACGGTGAAACGCAGATTGACTTGAGTGCCTAGGGGCAACCGGTGTTGCGTGTGAACAAACACGCCGCTCTCGCTCAGATCCGAGACATAGGTGATCTGGCGCGACCTTGATCCCGGCTTGCGGGCCCTCTGGTCCACGCCCGCGAACTCGTCGTTGACGCGGACTCGCTCTGCTCTCCGGCGGTTCTGATCTGCGCTCATGGTGCCCCCTGCTTGAACATCAACATCAGGTGGTCCGGCCGCCCGCCGGACGGACCCTGCGGCAGACCTTGACGGACTAGCGCGCCTCGTACGACTCCGACTCGCGATCTTCCTTGCGGCGATTCTTGCAGCGAATCTCGAACTGCTCGATCGACAGTCCCCGACGACCGGTGACGTCGATTGCTCGTTGCACACGCTTGACCGTGTGATCGATCGCTGCGCGCTCGCCCCCGTTCATGAGGTCGGCAACGGCGGGATGACACGTCACGAAGATCGTGTCGTACATGAAGGTCGGCGACTCGCGGCGAATCTGCCGCAAGATCTCATAACAGACGGTCGAGGCGCTCTTGGTGTAGCCCTTACCGCCGCAGGAATCGCAGGGCGCCGCGAGCATACGCTCGAGGCTCTCGCGCGTCCGCTTACGGCTCATCTCGACCAGGCCCATCTCCGAGATCTTGGTGATGTTGGCCTTTGCCCGATCCTTGCGGAGGGCGTCTTGCAGCTTGCGGTAGACCTTGCGTCGATTGGACTCTTTGTCCATATCGATGAAGTCGATGATGATCAGACCGCCGAGGTTGCGCAGACGCAGCTGGTCGGCGATCTCGTCGGCGGCCTCGAGGTTGGTCTGCGTGATGGTCTCTTCGAGCGTCTTGCCCTTGGCGCCGACGAACTTGCCGGTGTTGACGTCGATGGCCGTCAGCGCTTCGCCCTGGTCGAACACCAGTGATCCGCCTGACTTGAGCTCCACCTTGCGCTGCAGCGCGCGGTCGATTTCTGCTTCGATCCCGTATCCGTCAAAGATGGGCTCGCGACCCTCGTAGAGCACGATCTTGGCCGCGTAGTCGGGCATGAACGCGTCGACAAAGCGTCGCAGACGGTCGAACGCCGCACGATCGTCGACAATGACCTTGTCGAACTCAGGCGCCATGTGGTCTCGCACCACGCGGAGCATGAGATCGAGATCGCGATACAGCATCACGGGCGCACGGTGGATGCGCTCGTTGGCTTTGATGTTTTCCCAACACCGAACCAGGTAGTCCATCCCAGCACGCAGCTGCGCGTTGGGATCGTGCTCGGCCATGGTCCGTACGATGAAGCCCGCACCCGGTGGGCGCATCTGATCGACGATCTGTCGGAGTCGCTTACGGTCGCGCTCGTCGGCGATTCGACGAGAGATGCCGATGTGGCTCACGGTTGGCATGAACACCACGCTTCGCCCGGGCAACGAAACATAGGTGGTGATGCGGGCACCCTTGCTCGAGATCGGATCCTTGACGACCTGCACCAGGATCTCTTGGCCCGGCTTGACGAGCTCGGTGATGTCGAGGTTCTTGCCGCTCCGCCGCGGAATCGGCTCACCGTCGTCGCCTTCCGACAGCTCCATGCTGCGCTCTTGCGGCGGTGCAGCGTCGCCGGCATAGAGGAACGCGGCCTTCTCCTCGCCGATGTCGACGAAGGCGGCCTGCATGCCGGGAAGGACGCGAAGGACGCGGCCTTTATAAATATTACCCACCATCCCGCGCTCACGGGCGCGTTCGATGAAGAGTTCGGAGAGCACGCCGTTCTCGATGAGCGCTACGCGCGTCTCGGGACCGTCGGCGTTGACGACGATGACAGACTCAGGCACGGGCATCGGATCTGTAACACGCGGCCACCGCTGGCGGAAATGGCCCGATCCGAGCGCTCGGTGCGGCCCTCCCGACGATCCGGCGTCGCCCCTACCCCAACCTCGCCGGGCGGGCTGGGGCCCGACTGGCCAGCGGCGCCGCGGCGAGGTACCCACCCGCCATGACCCAGCTGCGCCCCTCGGTCGCACAGATCCCCTTCGACGCCGCTCGCTTCGAGGCGCTGCGCCGGGCTTACGTCGCGGGCGAGCTATCGGCGAGCCGCGGGGTCCTGCCCCAGGCGCCGCAAGCACCCCTCCCTGAGGAGATCGACCACGGCGGCGGTCCCGATTTGCGCGAGCGGGGCCTGGCGGCGATCCGTGCCGGCAAAGTCGCGGCCGTCATCCTCAACGGCGGGATGGCGATGCGCTTCGGCGGCGGAGCCAAAGGGGTCGAGACACTGCTCGACGGACGCGACGACACCTTCCTCTCCGCGCGCCTCGGGGCGTTGGCCAGCTTGGCACGCAGAGCGCGTGCGGAGGTCCCCGTTGCAGTCATGCATAGCTTCGCGACCCAAGCACGGAGCGAGGCGTATCTGAGCGCGATCGATTGGGCGGGCGTTCGGCTCGACGCGCGCAGCTCGTTCGTGCAGTCGATCTTGCCGCGGATCATGGCCGACGACGGACGGCCGCTCTACGAGCACCCCCTGGCGGCGCAGCTTGCCGACACCGATCTCTACGCCGCGCCTGGACACGGCGACACACTTCGTCGTCTCGCCGAGAGCGGCACGCTAGCGCGACTTCGTGAGCGCGGCGTCGAGCACATTCTCTTTGGCAACGTTGACAACCTCGCAGCAACGCTCGACCCCGAGATTCTTGGCCGCCACTTGCAAGCGTGCGATCAGGGCGCGCAGGTGAGTGTTGAGGTCGTCGAGCGCCTCCCGACCGACACGGGCGGTGTGATGGCGCGCGTCGACGGCCATGCTGCGATCGTCGAGGGAATCCGACTGCCCAAAGACTGCGATCTCTCGCCCTACCATTGGTTCAACACCAACACGCTGTGGTGCAGCGCCGAACTCTTGGCCGCGCCGCTTGAGTTGCGCTGGCTCGCGGTGGAGCGAAGCCTCGCGCTGCCCGACGGCAGTCGCATTCAGATTGTGCAGTTTGAGCAGCTGATCGGACAGCTCAGCGAGCTCGCGCCGACGCGGCTGTTAGCCGTCGATCGACGCGCCCGCTTCCTCCCGATCAAGACGCGAGACGATCTGGCGAGCTCGGCCGATCGAATCGCCGAGCTCCTCGCCAACGACGACCCGCAAGGCACCGTCGCTCGTGATCGAAAGGGCGACTGACTCCCCTTAGTTCCCGCGAGCCTCGGGCTCGTCGTACCAGGCGAGGCGCTCAAGCATCTCCTCGCACTCTTCCAGCGTGACCTTAACGCCCTTGTCGCTGAACCAAAGGTCATTGGCGACCAAGGGCGAGCGACGCTGCGCAATAAAGAGAATCGGCTCGGCCCTGTTGGTGTAGCCGAGCTGCACGATCGCACCGGTTGTCCAGCGACCGCCCTCACCAAAGGTGAACTCGCGCGTGAGGCGGTAAAAGCCCTCACGCGGGACCTTACGCAGCGTCGAGAACCAGTTGAGCGAGTTGGGCGGGATCTTGATCCCGGGCATTTGGAATCGCCAGCTGTTGTGCTCATTGCGGACCGGCGTAAGGACCGAAGCGGGCGCAAAATCGCCGTCCGTGCGGATCAGAACCAGCATGTCTGGCGCGATGGCATTCTCAAAGCCAGGGAGGAACTTCGTGGTCTTGTAGATGCCGGGCTCGTAGTCGCTCATGCGCGGCGACCGTAGGAGGTGTCCCCCTCCGCGTCAACGCGCCCGCGCCAGGACTGCGGAATGCGGGGGCCTGCGCGCTACCATCCGGTCCCATGGGAGGCTTCCCCCAGAGGTTTGGGCGCGGCGGCGTCGCCGAGGTCGATGTGGTCGTGATCGGCGCGGGGGTCGTCGGACTCGCGGCCGCACACGAGATCGCGCGGGCTGGACGCTCGGTCGTCGTCCTTGAGCGCGCCGAGACAGCCGGCGCTGGGATCAGCGGACGGAACTCGGGGGTGATCCACGCGGGCCTCCACGGCGATCCTCAGTGGCGCAAGGTCAGGCTGGCAGTGCGCGGCAATCCCATGCTCTATGAGTGGTGCGCCCAGCGCGGTGTTCCACATGCGCGGACCGGCAAGCTGCTTGTCGCGCGCGGACCGAGTGCCAGCGCGGCACTCGAAGCGATCGCGGCGCGTGGCCAGGAGCACGGGGTGACCGGGCTGAGCTTTCTGAGCGCCGAACGTGCGCATGCAATCGAGCCAGATCTTCGCGTCGAAATGGGCGATGCCGTGTTGATGTCGACCAGCACCGGCGTGGTCTCGCTCGCCGGTTTGCTGCAGTCGCTGCAGCACGCGGTGCGACGGCTCGGTGGAGTCATCGAGCTCTGTGCGGCCGTTGACGCGATCGAGGTCTCCGAGGGCGGCGCCTGGGTGGATGCGACCCGCGGGGTCGCGTCGGCATCGGCGTCGCGCAGCAACTCGCGACAGCGCTGGCGCGCACAGGCGGTCATCAATGCCGCTGGTCTTGCGGGCGATGCGATCGCCCGCGCCTGCGGACTTGACGTCACGCACATCCCCTGCCGCGGTGACTACTTTCGACTCCGTACGCGTGCTCGCTTCGCCCGTCCGATCTATCCAGTGCCCGACCCCAAGGAGGGAGGACTTGGGATTCACCTCACGCTGGGACTCGACGGTATCTTGCGGCTGGGCCCCGATGCGGACTGGGACTGCGGTCGTAGTGACCATGCGCCGCGGCCTGAAAAGGCTGCGATCTTTGCGAGCTCGGTGAGTTCTTGGCTCTACCCGATCCAAGCAAGCGAACTTGAATGGGATGGCTGTGGCATTCGGCCCAAGCTCTCGCGCAGGGGCGCACCAGCCCAAGATTTCCGCTTGGAGGTGACCTCGCGCCGTGTGCTGCATCTCCTTGGCATCGAATCGCCCGGACTGACGGCGAGCCTCGCCCTCGCGCAGGAAATCGCGGAGTTCGTGCGCGAGCGCTGCGAGGGTGTAGGCGGTCCTGCGGGCCTGCGCTGACCCAACGCCGCTGCGACGGACCCTACGGCGCCTCGATGGTCACAAGCATCACGGAGATGTTGTCCTTGCCACCACATTCGTTGGCGAGATCGACCAGCTTGTGCGCAACGCTGTCGAGGCGTTGCGTCGAGGCGATCACCTCGACGATTTGATCATCGGTGATCATGTCGGACAGACCATCCGAGCACAGCAAGAACATGTCGCCCACGAGTGCTTCCTCGACCAGCAGGTCGACTTGGACCGTCTCCGCCAGACCGAGCGCGCGAACGACCACGTTCTTGTGCGGGAAGTTGACCACGTCTTCGCCGCTGAGCTCCTTCATGCGACGGTAATCATTGAGGAAGGAGTGATCTTCGGTGAGCTGGCGGATGATGCCGCCGCGGTAGCGATAGACCCGGCTGTCGCCGACGTGTCCGACAAAGACGCGCCCCTGGCTGACATAGAGCGCCTCGACCGTGCATCCCATGCCCTTCTTGCTTGAGTCCGCCGCAGCCTGAGCGAAGATCTCGGCGTTCGCGAGCTTGATCGCGGTGATCATCCGCGCCTTCTCGATCTCGAGCTGCGGGATGCGGAGCGGCCAGGTCGGCTGCTCTTGCTCCTGGGTCGTCCGGTAATACTGGTCGACGGTATCGACCGCGATCTGACTGGCGACTTCGCCCGCGGCGTGTCCGCCCATGCCATCCGCGACGACGGCAAGCGCCATCTCGCTGGGCATCAAAAGCGCGTCCTCGTTGAGGTCACGCACCTGGCCGACGTCCGTGCGCCCTGCGAAGCGAACGCGCTGGCTGCCGACCATGAAGCTGATGCTCACGAGACAGACGCTAACCCGAGCCCAGCGGCTCAAGCAACGCCTCGGCCGTGCAGTGGTCGCCCTTCCCTGAGAATTGCGACCACGACCGCGACTCGCTCGGCCGTCGCGGTCACCGGACCGTCATCCGCGCGAAGTGGTACGCTGTAACCCGTGTCCTCGCAGGTTCAGCTGGAGCGCACACCGCTCGCGCATCTTCTGTTCGCGCTCTTGGTGCGCCGATTCGACGGTGTCATGACCGTCAAGCAACCCGAGCCCTTTGGGGGCGAGCGCCACGTGTGGTTCGCCGGCGGCATGCCTTATGCGACCGACTGGGTCAGCCAGGCCGACGTACTGGGCGAAGTTTTGATCGCGCGGGGTTGGGTGCAACCCGACGTGGTGGACAAGGCGCTGCTTGAGATGTCAAAGACGCGCGCGCTCATGGGACAGTGGATGGTGGCCAACGGTCACCTGACCCAGGCCCAAGTGATCGAGGCGCTGCGGATCCAGTGCGAGCGCAAGCTCCAACGCATGTTCGTGCTGCGCGAAGGCACCGTCTCGCTCGCCGCAACTGAGCCCGCGGGTGGGACCTTGCCGCAGATCAGCACGCTGCGTCTCATCGCGCTTGGCGTCTTGGCGCATTACGACGCGACCCATGCACTCGCGCAGCTGGGCGCCTTTGCTCGGGGCTCGGTCAAAGCAGGTGCGTCCTTTGTACGCTACCGACCGCAGTTCGGCCTGCAGGCGGACGACGATGCGATCGTCGAGCGCTTGGTCGCGGGCGTGGATCTGCCATCGCTTGCGGCTGCCCCCGACACTCACGCGCGCCTGATCAAGCTCGCGCTCGTGCTTTCCGCATGTCAGATGCTGGAGACGGCCGAGAAAGCCCAGACCGCTCCGGTCAGCGCAGCTCAAGCCGCACGTGCGCCCGCCCCAAGTGCTGCGGCCGCGACTCCGGCCGCGAGCGCAGCGGCCGGCCAAGCGCAGGTGCCTAGCCCCGGGCAGCAGGCACCTGCCCGGCCCAGCAGCCCACCCACCGGCCCCAAGGGCGTGCCGAGTTCACCGACGCGTCCCGAACCTCAGGCCGGGGTCAAGAGCTATCCGGTATCCGCGTCGCACGTCGCCGCAACGAGCGCCTCGTCCACGCCCGCGGCGGAGTTCAGTGCGGAGGCGCAGGCATTTGAGACCGCACTCGTCGCAGTCGAGGCCCAGCTCGACACTCGAACGCACGCCTTTGACCTGTTCGGCGTCCCACTCGACGCGGATCGAAAAATGATCCGTGAAGCGTGGGCACGTCTGTCGAAGGAGTATCACCCCGACAGCTTGGCGGGCCGCGGCCTGACAGCATTTGCGGATCGCGTGACGCGGGTGTTCGCCGCGCTCAGCGAGGCCAGTGCGGAGCTCAGCGATCCTGAACGCCGTGAGGCGCTGAAAGAGGCGATTCGCTCGGGTCGCGCCGCGACCGGGGAGTCGACCAGCGACGTGCTTCGCAAGAGCCTTGAGGCCGATCGCATTGGCAAGGATGCCGACCGGATGATGCGCGCCGGCGCGTTCTCGCAGGCTCACGATCTCTTCGCCCAAGCGCACGAGCTCAGCCCGGATGAGCCCGAGTACGTGGCCGGCCAGGCCTGGTGCGCGTTTCAAGTGGCCGGGCGAAGCCCCGACGCGGCCAAGGCCGCGCGAGCCGTACTCGCGCCGCTGGTCGCAGAGAATCCCAAGAGTGCGCGCGCCCACTATCTCCTCGGCATGGTGCTCATCGCCTGCGGACTCGACGGCATGGCGATCGGCTCACTGCAGGAGGCGATGAAGCTCGATCCGCGCATGGTCGACGCGGAACGCCAACTTCGCGCGATCCGGTTGCGCCTGTCTCCGCCCAAGACTGCGCCGACCGGTATCGAAGCGGACGTGAAATCGGCGGCCGCCGGCATCTTCAAGGGGCTCTTTGGCGGCAAGAAGTAACGCCTGAAACCGCCGGCGGCTTGTTGTACAGCGGCATGTCGCCCAGCGGCGTGTCGCGTCGCCGCGAGCGAAGCGAAGCGGCGGCTGTGAGCGACTCAGCGCACCCGATACTCGCAGTTGCGCACGCAGGTCTCATTGTGCCGTTCGACGGCACGCTCAAGGTCGGCGGGCTTAAAGTCGTCCTCAAGGACGACCGAGGACGGCTCCCAATCGCGATGAAAGTAGACGCGCGCAGCGAGACCGAGCACATCGAAGTCAAATCGATCCTTCACGCGCCGCGCGTTATTTCGCATCTCGAACACGCCACGTCGGCGGGGCGACGCGGATCCGACGAAGGTCGTCTGATTGCCGATCTCTGAGACAAAGGCGTAGCGGTTGGGAAAGACCTCCGCCAAGGTCTTGCGATCGTGGGGGTAGTTCGCCGTCTGGTTGTGCAGGTTGGCAACCACCACGCCGTCGGGCGTGAGTTTTTGCAGGCACGCCGAATAGAACTGCTTGGTCTTGAGATGGAAGGGGACAAAGACGCCGCGAAATGCGTCGAGGATCTGCATGTCCCAGGGCGCCTGCGCCCGCTCGACGAACATGCGACCGTCTCCGACGTGCACCCGATAGTTCGGGTTATCCCGCGGCACGTTGAACCAGGTCTGCGCCAGCCGAACCACCTCGGGGTCGATGTCCACCGCGTCGATCTCGATGCCGGGAAAGCGCTCGAAGAGGTAGTTGCTGAGTATGCCACCACCCAAGCCCATCATCATGATGCGCTTGGGCGCGGGCTGAATCAGGAAGCCGGCCATCATCGTTCGTGAGTAGTCGAGATCGAGACTGCTGGGATGCGAGCGATCCCAGCGCGACTCGATGAATCGACGACCATCGACGATGAAGTACATGGTCCGGACCGTCCCGCGCTCGGTCACCTGAATCTTGTTGTATTCCGAGCGCGCCTCTTCGAGCACGACCTCGTCGTCCGCCAGGGCGTCGGCCGGCAGCCACAGGGCGCCGGCCGCGGTGGTGGCCGCCAGGCCTCCGAAACGCGCAGCAGACAGGCCGATCGCACTCCCGCGCAGAAATCCGCGGCGGCTGGTCCCACGGGCCGTCTGCGTCGGCCGGAGCAACCCTTCACCGGCATCGCGGGGGCTCGCGTCGGAGTCGCGCAGGGAGGACATGGGCGAGAGCAGCCTAGCGCGGGTTCGCGCGCGCGGGAAGACGACCTGCGCACTCCGGGCTGTCACTCCGGGGCTGTCACTCGTGGCGGGCACAAGCGGCGGGCGCTCGCGCTGGGGCAGATCGACACGCGGACCTCGCGAATCCGCCGGTAATTTCGTCTCGTGCTCCACGAGCGGCACAGTCGGGCCACGCTCCCATGCCTCGTTCTGTTGCACTCGCGCTTTGCATCGTCGGCGCTCTCCTTGCGCTGATGGGGGCGCTTGCGCCGAGTCTGGTGCTGTCGTTGATCGACGGCAACGCGCTCATCGATCAAAACCTCGCGCAGCGGGTACGAGAGCCGCTCGAACTTCGTTGCGCCCTCTTGGCATTCTTTGGTTGCGCCGCGCTGCTGCTCGCGTCGGCGCAGCTCGAGCTCTCGGTGCGCGCACAAATTCCTGCAACCGCGGCGGTCCTCTGTGCCGCATTTTCGTGGTGTTGGGCGGTGCCCCACCTCACCGCGGCCGCCGCCGCGACCGATCTGGTGGCCGCGCGCCCTGTCGAGAAAGCGATGCTCGTCGACACTTACCGCCGCGTCCTGCTCGTCAGTGAGGTGATCACAGCAGGCTGTGTGTTGCTCGCCTTGTTGGTGACGCTCTATCTCTGGTCATCCGCGCATCGGGTGCCCCGCATTGTCGCGAGCATGACCAGCGTGCCATCGGATCGGGCAAGTGCTGCCGTCGCCGCAACTTCGACCGCAGCATCACGCGCATAGTTGGTTACGAGCCTCCTAAGGCCGGCGCGGTCGTGCACCCCATGATGAGAAGCAGCAGGCCTGCGATCTGCTCCGTGCCGAGCTAGGAGCGCGGTCTCCGTGTCGGCAGACCCAGTCCAAGCGCAAAGACTGCGCCAAAGCCCAGCCAGGTCCACCAGAACCGCGAACGGGCGGCACCGAACTGACCCTGGATCTCCGTGGCGATATCCGCGGGCGCGCGCAGCTTGCCGGCGCGCACCATCAATGGACGGTCGATCACGTCCTCCATCTCCACAAAGAGCGGTCTGCTGCTGCGCTCGATCAGCGACTGCGACCACGCCCACGCGGGACCCAATCCAACCGCAAGTCCGATCGCGAGGCCGATCAGCGCGCCTGTGAGGCGATCGGTGCCAAAGAGACTCACGCGCTCTTCCAGCGGGGCCGGCGACGCGAGCGGCACAAAGCCGGCCATCGAAGTCGAAGGCCGCGCCGCCGGGAGGCCGCCTTCCGCCCGAGACACGAGCGCGGTCGACTCGCCCCCAGCGGCCTGAGCGGAACCCGGAACGGAAGATGCGTCCGTGGGCGCGGCGGAGGCCCCGGCTTCACCGTCGCTTGGCCCGATCGCGCCGCGCAGGGGGCGATGATCGAGCTCAAGACCCGTGCCCAAGGCGGGCTCCATGGATCCACCTCCCGCCGAGCCGTCGAGTCGCAGCGAGCTCTGATCCTCGTATGCAGATGGACTCGACGGTGGCGCGTTGGCTTCCTGCGGTCGGAACGCGCCACCGGGACGTGTTGGCTGTCGCGGCGGCGCCGACTCCACTTGCTCAAGCCGCGGCTTGACGTGGTGTTGTCCTGTCTCCGCAAGATCTGCGAGTTGAATTTCGCCGAGGTTGTCGGTGGCATCGCGCAGACGTTGCGCGAACTCATCCGCAGCGACACCACTCGAGGGGTTCGACGCATTCGCGCCGCTCCGACCGCCGGGGGAATGTGACGAAGCTCCGCCGAGTTCACCCGCCATGCCCCGCCAGGATACCAAGTGCTGCGACGAACTTGGCTCCTGCGGCCCGACCGAGTGCTGTCGTTTCGTGCCTTTTCTGGACCCACCGATCGCGCTCCGTATGCTGGCGGGGATGCGAAGGCCGAAACGGTTGCGGGAGGTGAGGTCGCGGCGCAATCGCGCGATCGGCGTGATTACGTTCGGCGTCGTCGTCGGCAGCGCCGGAGCGGCGTACGCCAGTCCCGGTGTGGACGGGACCCGCAACCTGGCGATGGGCAACCAGTCGCGCGCCTCCGCGACAGGCACTGCCGCAGCGCTGATCAATCCCGGCGGGCTCGGCATGGCGCGGCAGTTTGCGATTGAGCCGATGTACCAGTTCGCGACCGCAGACCGAACGCATGGCATGGGCCTGGTCGTGAGCGATTCGCTCAACAACAGCCGCATTGCACTCGCGCTGGGCTACCTGTTTATGAAGGGTTCGCCGATGCTGGAGTACACTCGGGGTAGTGGCGTGCGCCAGCGCCTTGAGCTCTCCCACTTCGGCCATGAAGTGTTTGGCGTGCTCGGTATCAATATCGTGCGCAACTGGCTGTCGCTGGGCCTCAAGCCCAAGTTTCAGTACACCAGCCTGCGCTATCGAGACGATGAAGGCGTCGCCCGCGATGCTCGCGATCGTCTCGTTGCGTTCGGCTTGGACACCGGCATCACCTTCAACGGTGCCGGCTTTGTCCGCATTGCGGTGGTCGGCGAGAACCTCACCGGGCCCAGCAAGCCGGCATGGACCGAGGCCGACGGACTCAGCCGCGAGCTGAAGGGCCTTGATACCGCGACAGACCCGAACATCGACGCGGGCAATGTCCGACGCGTTTCGGACTACCAGCGCGCCCTCGCTCACAGTCTCGCGGTGTATCCGCTGGGGCGCCCGAACTTTTCGATCAACATCGACGCGAAGTACGATTTCACGAGCTATCTGTCCGACCGCAACTATGTGCGCAAGGTTGTCGGTGGAAGCGCCGAGTTCATCATCATTGATCGCATCCCACTGCGCGCGGGCGGCTATTGGGATGGCCGGGGGCGCGACAAGACCGACGATCGAGCCTACGTCACCGGCGGTATCGGCTACGTGATGCCACCGAAGGTCGGGGGCGCTGGCGTCGATCTTGGCTTTGGCTTCTCGCAGCAGGTCGCTGGCCCCGCGCGCTATGGGCCAGATCTTGAGACCGTGATCGGCATCAATCTCGGGATCTCGCTGAATCCGGATCTCTAGCAGGTTGTCGAAGAACCCCCGTGGAGTGCATGGCTGTGCAATCGCCATGCAGACCGAGGCGCGAGGAGGGAGCGTACCGGGCGTACGTGACCGACGAGCAACAAAGGGATGCATGGTGAGTGCGCGGGCATCGGTCTGCACGGCCGCACGCGAGGAGGCGGGCCAGGGTGTGAGTCGATCGGGGTCCGACCTCCGGCCTGCGACGCTCCTCGCGGTCGCTTTGTTGGGTATGACCAAAGTTCTCGGCGTGGGGAACCTTGCGCCCACACAGGCGTCTGGCAGAAAGTGACCACCTTGAGCGCGCTCGACCACGTCGATCGCGGCGCCAACCCGTCGCCGCAGCGCGAGAGCGAGCCTCCCTTGCCGATCGAGTCGTCCAAGGCAGGGGCGCATCCTCCAGGTGCGTTGTCCCATCCCACCGCAGGTCCACTCGTGAACGCATCAGGCCAACCTGACCAAGGCACGATGGCAACGTCGAACGACGGCGATGCGGGGGCCAGCCCTCCCATCGCGGGCGAGCCCGCGTCTGTCCCGACGACGGTCGATCTCGACCTCGTCGACCCCGAACGCGCCGCGCGACTGGCTCGCGATCGCAAGCTCGTTGCCCGTCTCAAAGAGGGCGACCGCCGCGCGTTCCAAGAGCTGGTCTTGACCTACCAGGATCGCATCTTCGGCCTTGTCTATCGGATGGTCAGCAATCGCCAGGAGGCCGAGGACATCGCACAGGAGGTCTTTCTAAGCGTTCATCGGGCGATCGCGGGCTACCGCGGCGAGGGCCAGCTCTACACCTGGCTCTATCGAATCGCGATCAACACGACGCGCAACCGCGTCAAGTATCTCAAGTCGCGAAACTTTCATCGCGCTTCGGACGTCGACGAAACCCCGCAGGCTCACATGGTCGGGGGTGATGGCGGCGCGGTCAAGCCGCTGCAGAGCGTCGTTCCCGGGCCGGAGCAAGCCGTCGAGGGTCATCGCTTGCAAAAGATCATCCAGCGAGAGCTCGCCGCGCTGGACGAAGAACATCGCGTCTTGATCGTGCTTCGCGATGTTCAGGGTCTTGCTTATCAGGACATCGTGCGCATCACTGGCCTGGCCGAGGGCACACTCAAGTCACGCCTCCACCGAGCACGCCTCGCACTCAAAGCGAGGGTGGAGCCCTACCTGACCTAGACGAGCCACGATGACGCAGCCCACCCCCACGTCAGATCTTGAGAAAGATGGAGCGGATGACGATCGCGCCGCGGAGCTCTTGCGTGCGCATCTCGATCAAGAGCTCGACGAGAAGGGCGAGGAATTGTTCGACGCGCTCGCCAAGGATCGTCCCGAGCTGCTCGGTGAGGCGCGAGCCTTGGCCGCGATGCTGAGCGCCGTGAAGTCGCTTGGAGACGAGCCTGCACCGTCGGGTTTCTACGAGCGCGTCGACCGTCGACTCCGTCAGCGTCAGATCCTCGAAGGCGACTGGTTTTCCTCAAGCCTGTTCTCGTTCAGCTTTCAGATTGTGAGCGTGCTGATCCTGCTTGGAATCGCGGTTGCGGCGGTGCTGATGCAGATCGACGACGAGCGTCCCATCAAGCTCGAACGCGACGCTTCGCAGGAGGTGCAAGACACCGACGGCAAGGGTGAAGATATCGTGCCGGGCTCGTCGACGAAGGCGGGCACTGAGTCGTCGCCCTCGCCCTAGCAGGTTGTCGAATGCCCCATGCGGCCAGGCGCCGCGCGGGGTTTATCGACAGCCTGCCGGCTCCGGCTCGTCTGATCCCGCGGGCCCAGGGAACGCGAGCGCGCCCGGTCGCAGTCGATGGGCATCTCATGGCTCTCTGCCAGTCCGTCAAGGACCGGCGACGGGGAGATCTCGCCAACACCAAACCCTGAGCGACGCTCAGCGTTCCTGCCCTCCCGGGACTCAGGACGCTGGCGCTGCGCGAGCCGGGTCGCCGGACGACGCGGCCTGCACCGTCTTGTGGCACGCATGGCCCAGCTGCGAATTGTGGGAGCGCGGGCCACAGCGCGCGGCACATCAGCCCACATCGTCGCGCGCGTAGCACGCTGACTTCATCTTTGGTACAACGCGGCTGCAGCAATGGCACGCGAACTCACGCTGGTGGACGCCGGCCTCGGGAACCTGGGTAGCGTGGAGCGCGCGTTAATCCAGGTCGGGGCCTCTGTTCGCATCACGGCCGATCCTGAAGAGGTGCGAAACTCGCACATCGTCGTCTTCCCGGGCCAGGGTGCGTTTTCGGCCCACACCGACGAGATCGTGAACGGCGCGCTCGGCGAAGCGTTGCGCGAGGTCATCGCGCGCGGCGATCAGTTCCTGGGCATCTGCCTAGGGATGCAGCTGCTCTACCAAGGGAGCGATGAAGGCGGTGGCCGTGTGGGACTTGGCGTGCTCAACGGCCGCTGTGTTCGCTTTCCAAACAACGTTGTCGATCCATCGACCGGGCATCGGCTCAAAGTTCCGCACATGGGTTGGAATGACGTGCAACCGGCGGGCGACCACTACTACTTCGTACACAGCTACTACATCGACGATCCGACTGATTCGGATCTGATGTGGTCGTGTGAGTACGCCGGGATTCGTTTCCCGGCCGCGATTCGACGCGAGAACCTCTATGCCTGCCAATTTCACCCCGAGAAGAGCCAGCAGGCGGGGTTGCGCTTCTTGAGAGGATTCCTCCTCGGAGGCCGCGGCTGATGCTGGTACTGCCGGCGATCGATCTTCTTGATGGTTGCGTCGTCCGGCTCGCTCAAGGCGATCGGGCCCGCGTGACCATCTACTCCACCGATCCGGTCGAAATGGTGGAGCGCTTCGCCAACGCCGGCGCCAAGCGGATCCACATCGTTGACCTCAACGGCGCCTTTGATGGCGAGTCGACGCAGCTTCCGATCCTCTCGCAGCTCATCGCCCACGCACACACGCGCGGCGTGGAAGTGCAGATCGGAGGGGGCGTGCGCAGTGCGGCCACCTGCGAGCATCTTCTGTCCCTGGGCGCCAACGCCGTTGTGATTGGGACGCTCGCGATCCGCGAACCCGGGGTCGCGCAATCGCTCTGTGCCAATCACCCTGGCCGCATCACGATCGCGATCGATGCCAAGGACGGCTACGTCGCGATCTCGGGCTGGACGCAGACCGCGACGACCACCGCCCTTGAGCTGGGCACGATGGCGCAGTCTTGGGGCGCAGCATCGCTGCTCTATACCGACGTTGCGCGCGACGGCTTGCGCGACGGGGTGAACGTTGAAGCCACCTGTGCCCTTCAGGCAGCGCTTGAGATCCCCGTGATCGCAAGTGGCGGTGTGGGCACGCTAGACCACCTCCGCGCGCTCAAGCTCGTGGGAACACGCGCGGTCGTGGTTGGCCGCGCGATCTATGAAGGCGCGTTTACGGTCGAGGAAGCACTCTCATGTTGAAGCGAAGGATCATTCCGTGCCTCGATGTTAAGGACGGCCGCGTCGTCAAAGGCGTGCACTTTCGCGGACTGCGTGACGCGGGAGACCCCGCTGAAGCCGCGCGCGCCTACGATCGGCAAGGCGCCGATGAGCTCTGCCTGCTCGACATCACCGCCACCAGCGAAGGCCGCGAGACCTTCCTTGAGGTCGTGCATCGCGTCGCGAGCCAAGTCTTTGTGCCCCTGACCGTCGGTGGTGGTATCCGGCGCGAGAGCGACGTCCGACGCCTCCTTGGGGCCGGCGCCGACAAGGTCGCGATTAACAGCGCGGCCGTCACCAATCCTGATCTCGTGCGTCGATGCGTGGAGAAATACGGCAGCCAGTGCATCGTCGTCGCGGTCGATGTCCGCCGCGTGGAGCCGCGCCCGACCGACGACGGACCGATCTATGAGGTCGTTATTCAGGGCGGCTCGCGCTCGACCGGACTCGACGCGGTCTGGTGGTGTGAGCGTGTCGCCGAGCTTGGTGCCGGCGAGATCCTGCTGACCAGCATGGACCGCGACGGAACACACAATGGCTACGACCTTGAGCTGACCAGCACGATCGCGTCGCGCGTATCCGTGCCCGTCGTCGCCAGTGGCGGCGTCGGCAGTCTCGAGGACTTGCGCCTCGGACTTGACCGCGAGCACGGCGGTGCAGATGCCGCTCTCGCCGCCTCGATCTTCCACTTTGGTCTGCACAGTATTGCCGAGGCCAAGAAGTACCTGACCGATCACGGCATTCCGGTCCGTCCAATCGAAGCGCCGCGCACCGTGTAGTTGCCGTTCCGCTCGCGCGGCGCGTGAGCGGGTCCGGACTGCACGCCCGCGAGTTCTCGCGCCTACTCGATCGCGTGGGGGATGTCGTAAGGTGGCAGCGGAAGGTCCCACCATGACAGCACCCGCACAGACGCCGAGCCAAGATGAGCTCTTTGCGGCTCTTGCCCCCAACGAAGCCGGGCTGGTGGCAGCAATCGTGATCGCTGCCGATGACGGTCGCGTCTTGATGCTCGGTTACATGAACCGAGAGGCGCTTTCCGTCACGCTCGAGCGCAAGCAAGTCACGTTCTTTAGTCGATCCAAGGGACGCCTTTGGACCAAGGGTGAGAGCTCGGGTCATGTCCTGCGGCTCGTCGATATCCGGATCGACTGTGATGGAGACGCATTGCTGGTGCGGGCACATCCGGTCGGACCGACCTGCCACACGGGCGAGTCCTCATGTTTCTTTCGCGGCTACCGGCTGGACGCACGCACACTCGAGGACAAAGCGGTGTTGGCCACACCTGTCGCAACACCCCTCCAGATGCTTCAGCGCGTGATTGAGTCGCGTCGGGACACTGCGCCCGCGACCGGTGAAAAGCCCAGCTACGTCCGCTCCCTTCTAACCAAGGGTGCCGATGCCATCGGCGCCAAGATCACCGAAGAGGCTCAAGAGCTCGTCGACGCGATCCGTGGTGAGAGTGACGAGCGCGTGATCAGTGAAGCGGCTGATCTCCTCTTCCACGCGATGGTCGGGCTGGCTTCGCGCGGACTGGACATCGAACGCGTCGCCAACGTGCTCGGGGCGCGGCACGGCGTCGGCGGGCTCACCGAGCGCGCACAACGAGCCGCGGGCCCACGAGTCGACTAGCCGCTGCTCGAGCGTGTCGCGGGCGGCCAGGTTCTCTGGCCGGGGGCTCAGGCCCGAGGACGAAGCGGCGCGTCCTTGGCGGGGTGAGGGCTGCCGTACAGCTTGGTGACTTCGTCGGCCATGCGTCCCTGCACGGCGAGACCAAACATGCGGAAGTCCGCCCGCAGGGACCACAGCGGATAGCGGAAGGTCGCAGGCTTGTTTTGCTCGATCAGGAAGTGACTCAGCCAGGCAAAGCCGTAGCCCGCGAAGGGAGCCGCCAACCAAAACCAGGGCGAGATCACGAGTGCGCCAAATACCGAGATGATCACAAGCGTGGTGCCGACGTAGTGGAGTCCGCGGCACACCGGATGACGATGCTCCCCGACGTAATACGGCCAGAAGTCCTCATAGCTGGAGAATCTCTCGTCGCTCACGGCAAGAGACTAGCAGGCTGCCATGCGAGGCGCTGCCGTCACCCGATCGACACCCGACCGGTGCCGCCGAATCCGGCTGTGAGGGGTCCTGCGTCCGCGCGTCCGGACAACTTGAGTGGACGCACGTTCCCGTGCGAACGATGTCGCGCGCCGCGTCCATGGAGGTGCCACGCAGTCGCAAACACGCGCGCGCTCCCGCTACTGCGTGGCCCCGCCCATCCAGTCTTTGGCCGCACCGGGGATCTCAAAGCCTGGCTGACCAAGCTCAAGCATCGCCTCATGATGACCTTGTGCCATGCGGTCGAGCCAAGCGCCGACATCGAGTTCTGCAACGCCAGCGTCGAGCTTGTCTCTGATCGCCTCGCCTGCTTGCGTCGGAAGCTCAAAGGCGTCGGCTGCGAGCGTGGCCGTTCGGTCGATCTTGATCGCGGTCAGGCGAAACGACGCCCCCTGATAGTCGAGCGCAATGCCGGCTTCTTCCCAGAGGCAGAGGTTTTGTGCGGCAGCGCGGATCGAGAGGCACGAGACGCCGGCGACCTCGCGGCGCTCTCCGGGTGACTTGAGGCGCGCGTCTTGAAGCGTTGTGGTGTGCTGCTGGACCGCCGCCAGGATCTTGATTTTGTCGTGCTCGGGCCGCGCGAGATAGTCCTGGGCGAGCTGAGCAAAGGGCAGCGTCACGATCACGCCGGGCTCGTCATCCAGGGCAGTCCAGAGCAGATCAGGCCGGCGAATCACCGTCATGCGCAGTTGACTTGCGTGACCTTCGAGCTCGGAGGTCAGCGTCCAGTTCTCGCGACGATAACCGCCCTCCGCCAGAAACAGCTCAAGGGTTCCGCCCAGACCCACTTTGCCTTCGAGCTGATAGACCACCACCATCTGCGGACTTGGGAGGGGGAAGAGCTCAGACAAGAGCTGCTGCGCGCCCGTCTCCATCGAGGGAGTTGGCAGCTTCAATCGATCCGCGCCCGTGCTTGGTTCTGTGCTCTGGCGCGCGCCGTCTCCTTTGCCGGCCAGTGGCTCAGCGTCCGCTTGCGGTAGAGCACCCGCACTCGCGCCATCTTGGCGTGGCCGGGAGTCTTGGCACGCCGCCCCGGGTGCGGCGAGCAGGGCCATGCACACCGCAACGCTGCCAGTCCGCCTCCGTCCGCTTGCTCTCTGGCGGCCGAGATCCCTCGGCGCCGTTGTCGTCGCCGCTGCGCGCCAGAGACGTCGCCGCGACGCGTCATTCACCGCTGAGAGCTCGCTACCCATGGGCCCCGCGATCATGCGCCAAGTCGTTCGTGGAGAGAACTTCTGCACCAAGCCTCGTGCGCCGGTGCGGGGATCCCGTCTCGATCGTCGATCACTCAGGGCAAGCGCAACCTCGATCAGGGCGCGCCGCGATGGATGTTGTAGGCCCGCATCTTGCGGTGCAGATGGGTGCGCTCAAGACCGAGCAGCTCCGCGGCACGCGAGACATTCCAGCCACTCTCACGGAGTTTCTGCAGGATGTAGCTGCGCTCGACGCTCTCGCGGACCTCTCTCAGCGAGCCATCTCCGCTCGCGCCGCTAGCCGCGCTCGCACCACTCTCCTCGAGACCGCTCACGCCCGCAGCGAGTTGCGACTCAAGCTCCTGGGGCAGATTCAGCGCGCCCCCGCGTGGTCGCGGGGCCTCACGCGCACCCGCCAGAAGCTCCGCCGGCACGTCCTCGACACCGAGGTCGCCCTCGGAGAGCACGACCATGCGCTCGATCATGTTGCGAAGCTCGCGGACGTTGCCCGGCCAGCTATGTCGCGCCAGGAGCTCAAGCGCCGCATCGTCAATGACGCGAGGCGCAAGGCCGTTCTCTTCGCAGGCGAGTGCGACAAAGTGCCGTGCCAGCACCGGGATGTCCTCCACCCGGTCGCGCAGCGGCGGCACTTTGAGCGGCACCACGGCCAGGCGAAAGTAGAGATCTTCGCGAAACTCGCCACTCGCGACCAGATCTTCCAGCACGCGATGGGTCGCCGCGACCACGCGAACGTCGACATGGATCGGCGCCTGTCCACCCACCCGCATCAACTCGCCACTCTGCAGAACCCGAAGCACCTTGGCCTGCGCGTCGAGGTCCATGTCGCCGATCTCGTCGAGCAAGATCGTGCCACCGTTGGCGATCTCGAAGAGGCCGCGCTTCTGTGCGTTCGCCCCCGTAAACGATCCACGCTCATGACCAAAGAGCTCGCTCTCGATCAGCTCCCTTGGGATCGCGGCGCAGTTCACCTTCACAAACGGCTGCTGCTGCCGCGTGGAGCTATCGTGGATGGCGCGCGCCACCAGCTCTTTCCCCGTGCCGCTTTCGCCGGTGATGAGCACGCGCGCCTTGGTGGGACCGACCTTGGCGATCTGCTTGATGAGCGCGTGCATCGCCGGGCTACTCGCGACGATTTCGCCATAGACCCGGCCGCGAAGTGCACGTAACTCGCGTTCCGCCCGGGCTTGTCGTAGCGCGTTGCGGACCGAGACCAGCACGCGATCGCGTTCGAGTGGTTTCTCAAAAAAGTCGAAGGCACCGAGTCGCGTCGCACGAACCGCGTCCGACACAGTCGCGTGCCCGGAGATCAGGATGACGGGCAGACCGGGCCGACCGTCGCCGAGGACGGAGAGCCGCTCAAGCAGCTCGAGGCCACTCAAGCCGGGCATCTTTACGTCCGCGAGCAACACTTCGATGCTGGCGTCACGGCCCAACATCTCCAGGGCCGCAGCGCCATCGGCAGCTTCCACGACCGTCGTGCCCTCGCCCTCAAGGACCATTCGCAGCGTGCGCCGAATGTTGCGCTCGTCGTCGACGACCAGCACCGTTCCGCCCAGACGTTGCTCTGTCGGCAACGCTTGCGAACGCTGCGGCTCCTCCATGCCGTCAGGATACCACGCGGCCGGTCAACTGCCCTCGCGGCGGACGAGCCCCGCTCCACCCACCACGGTCACTGCATGCATCCGGCCAACTCGCGGGTTTTGCTTGGCGCGATGCCCTGAGCTCGCGCAAGCGGCCGCGTTGCCGCAGCGCGACGGATGCTTGGAGCGAGTTGTGCTCCCGACGATCCGCGCGTGGGGTGTCCCTAGTTCACCACACTTGCAAGATGCGCAGCGACAGCGTCGAGGGCCACCGTTGCCTGCTCGCCACGGCCGAGGTGCTTGAGCGCCACTTGGCCGCGCGCCCACTCGTCACCTGCCACGATCGCCGCATAGGTCGCGCCAATGCTCGACGCATACTGCAGCTGCTTTCCAAGCTTGGCCGGCTCTGGGTAGGGCTCGCATGAGAGCCCCTGCGCACGCAGAGCCGCGGCGCAGGCCAATGCCTGCCTCGCGCTGACATCGTCGGTCCAACAGATCAAAATCTCTGGCCCCGAGCGCAGCGACGCGGGGAACATGTTGCGCTCTTGCATCACCACCAAGATGCGCTCAAGACCGAGCGAGAAGCCCACGGCAGGAACATCGCGCTTGCCGAACATGCCCACGAGCCCATCGTAGCGACCGCCCCCGCCGAGGCTTCCCGCGAGATCGGGCACGACGATCTCGAAGATCGCACCGGTGTAATACGACAGGCCGCGCGCCAGGGCGATGCGCACGCGCACATGTGAAGCGGCGAGATCTCCGTCGAGCAGCTCCAGCAATTCTGTGAGCGCCGCGATCGCTTGCGTCCCGCGTTCGCCGAGCGGCAAGGCGCTGAGTCGGGCGAGCTCGGCCTGCGTATCGCTTGAGGCCTCCGACACCCATCCCAGCAGCGTCGATGCAGCCTGCGAGGGCACGCCGCGCTCGGCGAGTTCACTCGCCACACCCTCGACTCCGATCTTGTCGAGCTTGTCGAGCGCAACCAAGGCGGTCGTCTCTAAGTTGAGCGGGATGCCGGCCCCTTGGATCAGGCTGCGAAGCAGCTCGCGGTGGTTCAGCGAGACCTCAAACTCGGCAAAGCCGAGCGCTTTGAGGGCGCGTGCGACCGCCGTGCACACCTCGGCCTCGGCGACGAGCGAGGTGGTTCCCGTGATGTCGACGTCACATTGATAGAACTCGCGGAAGCGTCCACGTCCGGGACGATCCGCGCGCCAGACCGGCTGGATCTGATAGCGCTTAAAAAACCGCGGAAGATCGGCGTACTCGGCGACCAGTCGAGCGAGCGGAACGGTCAAGTCGTAGCGGAGGCCCAGCTCGGAAAGCTCGGCCTCGTTCGCGGGCCGCTGCTCCGCGTGCGCGGCGTCAACGGCTCGGCGCAGCGCATCGCGGCGGTGCAGGACCCGAAAGATCAGCGAGTCGCCCTCTTCTCCATACTTTCCCAGCAAGGTCGAGAGGTTCTCAATCGTCGGGGTCTCGACCGGCACAAAGCCGTGTGACTCGTAGATACCGCGGACAATCTCGATGACATGCCGACGACGCATGACATCCTGTGGAAGAAAGTCACGCATGCCGCTGGGTGGTTTGGTGGATAGCTTGGCCACTTGATCGTCCTCGTCGTGGTCGCGCGTTTGAAGCTGCGACGGTGCTCTGCCTTGCAGCGAGGGGACGCTGCACCACACGGTTGAAAGCTTGTCCCTTGTCGGTCTCGCGCGGTCTCTTTGCCGTCGCGATCACGGGCCGCGCCGCCGCGTGACCGTCTGATCACATCATCCTCGTGGTCATCGTCGTTGGGGTGCTCAGGAGGCGTCTGCGACGCTCTCGAGCGCCAGCGTCAGTGCCTCTCCATCGACCTCATCTTCGCGTTGATGGGCGAGGCCAAGCGAGCGTGCGGCCGCCTCACCGGCGTCGGCTGCGGCGGCGCGTGGCTGTACCTCGAGGCGATGCGAGAGCGTTTCGCCCGCGATCATCGCTTGAATGGACGGATCGGCGAGTGCGGCGGCGAGCACCGGGCCCACAGCCAGGCGCACCACGATGCGCTGCTCAACACTGAGGTCGGCGTCTTTGCGCAAGTTCTGCAGACGATTGATCACCTCGCGCGCGAGACCTTCACGCGCGAGTTCCTCGCTCAGATTGAGGTCCAGTACGAGCGTCACCGCACCCATCGATGCGACCGACAGGCCCGGGAGCGGCTCGCGTCGCAAGATCAGGTCGTCGAGCGTGAGCTCTTCGCCGGCGACAGTCAGTGTCTTGGCCGCAACGATCGACGCGAGGCTCTTCGAGTCGAGCGCCTCGATCTCGCTCGCAACCGCCTTCATCTTGGCGCCGAGGCGCTTGCCCAGCGTCTTGAAGTTGGCCTTCGCGGACAGTGACACCAAGGCGCTGTCGTCCTCAACAAGCTCGACCGACTTGACGTTGAGCTCTGCCTCAAGGTCACCGCGTAGCCGCTCGACCGCTTGGCGCACCGCAGGATCGGAACTTGCGACCGTGAGCCGCGCGAGCGGGCGACGCACGCCGATGCGATGGGTCTCGCGCAGCGAGAGGCCCAGCGCCACGATCTCGCGGACCTTTGCCACGTGAGCCTCAAGCTCGGCGTCAATATCGGCGCTGTTGCCCTCCGGGAAGCGGGTCAAGTGCACGGACTCCACGCCTTGTGCCAGGCCCGGATCGCGAACCAGTCGTTGCCAGAGCCACTCGGTGACAAAGGGCATCACTGGCGCCATGGCGCGGGTCAGCGTGACCAGCACGCGATAGAGCGTGGCGTAAGCCGCGGATTTATCGGCAGCACTCTCTGGATCTGCGCCTGAGCGCCAGTACCGACGCCGTCCGCGGCGGATGTACCAGTTGTTGAGATCGTCGGTCAGGCGAACGAAGGACGGGATGAGGTTGTAGAGCTGATAACTCTCATACTCGGCCGAGATCTCGGCGAGCCAGGTCGTCGTCCGCGACAAGATCCAGCGATCGAGCACATGGCTTGGCGCGTGCTGCATTGTCGTCGCGTCGGGTGACCAGCCATCTGCGTTGGCATACATCGCGAGGAAGTTGTAGGCGTTCCAGAGCGGCAAGATGACGGTCCGCACGGTGTCGCGCACCGCTTCGCCGCTGGTGTCTTCGGCGTGTTTGCCAAATCGCATCGGCTCCGCACGCACGACGGCGCTGTCGATCAGATAGGATCGAAGGGCGTCCGCCCCGTAGCGTTCCAAGATGTCGCCGGGATCGGGATAGTTCTTGAGCCGCTTGGACATCTTCTTGCCATCGGCGGCAAGGATTAGGCCGTTGACGATCACGTTGCGAAATGCGGGCCGGTCAAAGAGCGCGGTGCTCAAGACGTGAAGCGTGTAGAACCAGCCGCGCGTCTGATCGAGGCCCTCGGCGATGAAGTCGGCGGGCAGGTTGCGCTCGACGTAGTCACGCTTGCTGGCTTCGAAGGGATAGTGGTTCTGCGCAAAGGGCATCGAGCCGGATTCGAACCAGCAGTCAAAGACCTCTGGGATCCGTCGCATGACGCCGCCGGGCGTCTTGTCGGAGGGAAAGGTCAGCGCGTCGATCGACTCGCGGTGGAGATCTTGGACGCTGCCTCTCTCCAGACCGCAGCGCTGCTCGAGCTCCTCCAAGCTGCCTACACAGACGATGTCTGTTGGGTCGAGATCGCAGCGCCACAGCGGCAGGGGCGTACCCCAGAAGCGGTTACGCGAGAGATTCCAGTCGCGCGCCGATGCGAGCCAGTTGCCAAAGCGCCCGCTGCCGACGTGCGCGGGCACCCAGCGCACCTGCTCGTTGTTGTGCACAAGAGCGTCTCGCATGGTCTCGACCTTCATGAACCACGTCGAGATCGCCATGTAGAGCAGCGGCTGCTCGGTGCGATAGCAGTGCGGATAGGGGTGCACGAGCACGTCCTGATCGACGAGGCTGCCCTGCAACTTGAGCATCTGGATGATCTCGCGGTCGGCGTCCTTGACGAACATTCCAGCCAAAGGCCCGACCTGTCCGCTAAAGCGTCCCGAGAGATCCACCGGATTGACCAGCGGCAGGCCCTCGCGCTTTCCCGTCTGAAAGTCATCCTCGCCAAAGGCCGGTGCTTGGTGAACGATGCCCGTGCCGGTGTCGATCGTGACGTACTCCGCGGTCACCACGCGGAACGCTCGCTTGCGACCCTCCGCCGGGGTCGCGAACTCGGCAAAGTACGGGAACAAGGGTCGATACGGCCGATCAGCGAGTGCAGCGCCCGGCATCCGCGCCAGCTCGCGCGTCTCACCGACCTTCCCGCGTTGCTGATACTGGGCCAGCAACGCGGGTTGGAGGTACGCGATCTCGCCGGTCGCGACGACCTGCACTTTGACGTACTCGACCTCGGGATGGACCGCGAGCGCCAGGTTGCTGGGCAAGGTCCAAGGCGTTGTCGTCCACGCCCACAGCGTTGCGCCGGGCTCGTCTTCGAGCTCAAAGCGCACCGTGATGCTTGGATCTTGCCGGCGCTTGTAGCCGTCCTTGCGCGTGACGGGATCTTTCTCCATCGGCCCGAGCGCGACTTCAAAGTTGCTCAGCGGAGTGCCCAGCGCCGGCGAGACCGGCTGGACGCGGTGTCCCTCGTAGATCAGCTCTTTGTCCCAGAGCTGACGAAAGACCCACCACACCGACTCCATGAACGAGAGGTCCATGGTCTTGTAGTCGTTGCGAAAGTCGACCCAGCGACCCATGCGATGGACGACGCGCTCCCACTCCGCGGTGAATTCGAGCACGCCGCTACGGCATGCAGCATTGAAGCGATCGATGCCGTACGACTCGATCTCCGCTCTACCGTGCACCGAGAGTCGCTCTTCAACGATGCTCTCGATCGGCAGACCATGGCAATCCCAGCCAAAGCGGCGGTCGACGCGATAGCCCCGCATCGCCCAGTAGCGCGGCACGATGTCCTTGAGCGTCCCAGCGAGCAGGTGGCCGTAATGCGGCAGGCCGGTCGCAAAGGGCGGCCCGTCATAAAACACAAATTCGCGATCGGGATCGGCCCCCTCACCACGTAAGCTGCGGGCCTCGATATCGTTGGCCTTCCAATGCGCCAGAATCTCGTGCTCAAGGGCCGGCAGATCGAGATGGGGGTGAGGGGCAACGAGCGTGCTCCCGGCGGCTTTGTCGGCGCTTTGGCTTGCCATTCTGCGGCGTCCCTCCGGTCGAGGCGGGCGCACACCCTAGCAGGGGCGGCAGGGCGATGCGGTCCCTCGTGGTCCCTCGGGGCCCGCCGCGGGCAGGGGCGGTGCGAAGCCTCAGGGACTCGCTGGATCGCTTGGCCTCGCGGCTCGCGACCGCAGTTCGAACTCGGCGTGTTGCGCGGAACGATGTGCAATGCGTGGCTTGCGTCACGCCGGATGAATCCCAACTGCTCGGTCTCGGGTCCGACGATCGCCACCCACGGCCCCTTCTCGCCCTGGCCTCCGTTGCCCGCGACGGGCGCGGCGGGTATTCTCAACCTCAGTCCTCGCTCCTCAAGAGCACGTTAGGCACCCCATGACTGGCCCCTCCGTATCCACGTTCACGACCGCTCGCATCTCACTTCTCGGGGCGTCGCTCCGCATTGCCACGGCAACGTGCGCCACCTCCTTGGCCCTTGCGGTCTCGCTTGGGTCTGGCACGGGTTGCGGTGACGGCGGCGACGCCGTGGGCGCCAAGCCGCTTGAGGGCGAGTGGGAGACTGTCGTGGACGCCGCCTTTGACGTGGAGACGGTGACCGTCCTTGGGATCGGCGGCAGCGAGTCGGACGACAACTTCGCCAACCGTGGCGACGTTGAGGTCAACTTCGACGGCCCGGCGGGCAAGATCACCATCGAGATGAAGCGCTTCAACTTCATCGATGCGAATCAGTCGACCGCGGACCAGCTCAACAAGGTCTTGCCCTGGGCCTATGTCGGTTCGCTCGACACTCCCGCCAACAAGGACCCGCTCGACGACTGCTCGATGGT
>CAZVEM010000036.1:0-26853 GCA_964626165.1 uncultured Nannocystaceae bacterium | reverse complement strand
CGTTGGCGACCTCAGTCTTGCCGACCACCGGGATGTTGTTCTCGGCCTGGCAGGAAACGATGCAGGCGTTGCAGCCGGTGCAGTTGTTGAGGTCAAAGACCAAGCCCCACTGCTGGAGACCCGTGAGCTCGGGGTTCTCAAACAGCGAGTGCAGCCGGGTCTCCGGCATCAAGTCGCCCTCCTTCGCGAAGTCGGGGTTCTTGACGTACTCGTCGACGGTCGCTTCGCGGATCAGCGGGCGCTCTTCGAAGTTGATGCCCAGCGGCGTGCCGTCCGGACCGTCCGGATCGAGCGAGCCGTAGTCCTGGGTCGACACCAGCAGATAGTTGCCGGCGCCGCGGCTGACGGTGCCCGCCACCATGTGGGGGCTCTCGGCGACCTGCAGCTTGTAGGCGTCATAGCCGGCACCTTGTGCGACCTCGCCCATGCCACGACGACCCTGACCCAGGGTCAACGAGACGGTGTCGTCGACTTGGCCCGGCACGATCCATGCGGGAACCGCTGCGCTGCCCGCTGCGGTCTTGATCGCAAGCATGTCGCCGTTCTTGACGCCAAGACGAGTCGCCAGCGCGGGTGCGATGTACGCAGCATTGTCCCAGGTCAGCTTGCTGACGGGATGCGGGCACTCCTGCATCCACGCGTTGTTGGCGAAGCGTCCACCGTAGGTGGAGTAGTCGATGTGGAAGTTGATCTCGATCTCTTGATCGATGCGCGGCAGTGCGGAGTAGGCCTTGCTAAACGCGCCCCATCCATCGTTGGCCGGAATCACACCGGAACGCGCGACCGCGGTGACGATGCCGTCGTGGAGCCACATCTCGAAGGTGCGCTCGCTGACCTCGGTGGGGACCTGCGACGCCCAGTACTCCTTGACCAGCGTGCGTCCGTTGGTCGGCGCTCCCGGTCGGTTCATGCGACCGACCACCTCGAGGAGGCTTGGGGTGCCAAAGAGCGGGTCGATGACCGGCTGCACGATCGAAATGACACCGTTGGACGCCTCCAGGTCACCCCAGGACTCCAGCGCGTGCGACGTGGGCATGTGCCAGGTGGCCATGACCGCGGTCTCGTCGACATGCATCCCCGCGTGGAACACGAAGGGAGCGGTGGTCATCAACGCCTCAAGGCCCAGTGATCCGGGCGCCTCGTAGACCGGGTTGGTCCCCAGGCACAGCACATGGGTGATCGACTTGTCCGCGAGACCCTTGGCCAGCGCGTCGATGCCCAGACCGTCGATCGAGTCGAGATCGATGCGGTAGTTGATCGCGGGCTGAACGATCTGCTCGTCCTCGGAGCGCAGCGTCGCGGTCGCGCCGATCAGGTCGTTGATGAGGAGACCAACAGCCTGGGCGGCGGGCGGCTGACGCTCACCGACGACCACGACGGCGTGGTTGGAGCGACGCTGCTTATTGCTCGCGTCCGCGAGTTCATCGGCGACCACGTCAAGCCACTTCTCGGTCTCCGGGCTGAACTTGGGAGTCTTGAGGACGCGGGCGAAGGTCAGCGAGACATCCGTGGGCGTCCGCTTGTGCTTGTCCATGAGTCGGATCGCGATGCCCGAGAGCAGGTCGACGATGTGCGAGCTCTTGGCCTGCAGACGGTGATCTGCCGCGATGCCGGTGATCGACGGATGAGCCTCCATCGCGTAGAGGCGGCTCATCGGCGCCTTCTTGCGGATATCGCTCGGAGCCGCGACCTTGCGGTGCAGCATGAACTCGCGCGTGAGTCGGACGTGGTCGGACTCAACACCGAGGAAGTCCGAGTCCGCCGCGAGGATCACCGAGGCGCCACGCAGGTCGTAGAAGAAGCGACCGTGCTCGCCGCACAGGGTCTGCGCGGTCTTGTACGAGGCCATCGGCGAGGCGGGGTCGTGCACCACAAGCTTGGCCTGGGGCATCGAAGCCATCAGCCGGCGAACCTCATCGCGCAGCGTCGGCGAGAGGATATTGCCGACGACAACCGCGGCCCCCTTGCCTTCTTTGGCCCTCAGCTCGGCCATCAGACCATCAAGGCCCTGCCATGCGCTGTTCCAATCCGACTCGATCTGCTCGTCACCGGTGACAGAGAGCGTCGCCTGCCAGTTGCCCTCGACGCGCTTGATGTCCCAGCGTGCGGCATCGCTGCTCGCGAGTTCTTCGCACTTCGCCTGCACCTCGCGTGCACGGTCAACGGACTTGGACTCGCTCAGCGTGCGGTCGTACGCGAAGGTGCACAGGCTCTGTCGCGCGACGTCCTGGACGAACTCCTTGGTGTTTTGTGCCGCCTTGTCGCTGGGGTCGTAGGTGTAGTGCACCTGGGCGACAAAGGAGCGAGGCGTGCGGCTCCGATCGGGATCGTAGAGCTCAAGCACGCTCGCCTGGGTCCACACGTCGGTGTTGCCCTGTGAGTTGGAGTGCTCCGGATTGCCTTCGATCTTGACCGGACGACCGTCGTGGCACTCGACCAGGACACCCATGACAGTGCCGCCGATCTGAACCGCAGAGGCGTACTGCAGCGGCTCGCCGGGGATGACCTCTTCGGGTCGCTTGGCGAAGGGAACGATGTACTCACGCGGCTTGCGGATGCAGCCCGTGCCGGTCAGGCCAGCGATCGCCGTCGAGGCGCCGAGGATCCCCATGAACTTGCGGCGCGAGGGGCCGGGCTCGATCGCGAGCTCATCGGCTCCGGGAGCGAACTCTCCCTGACCCGCTTGGCCGCCGGCCGCATTCCCGAGCACGTTAAGTCGACGGGAGCGACGCTTGACGTCGAGACTCCGCCAATAGCGTTGGAGGTGTTGGTTGGGCTTGCTCATCGGTGGCACCCCGAGCAGTGGACGGGTGGCGATACAAGACGCTTGCGCGCCTTGTCTTGCGTGTAGTCGTAGCCTTCAGCGACAGGGTCGTAGGCCATGTTGGTGATCTGATCGAGCGGGCGAAGTGCCTGCTCAGGATTGCGGTGGCACTCAAGGCACCAGCTCATCGAGAGCGGCTGATCCATCTGCACGACTGGCATGCGATCGATGCGACCGTGGCAGGACGCACAGCCCACGCCACCCGCCAAGTGCGGCCGGTGATCGAAGTACGCGTAGTCGGGCAGCTGGTGCACGCGGACCCACGGAATCGCGGTGCCGTTCTCATAGCTGTCGCGCACCGGAGCAAGCTTGGGGCTGTCCGTCTTGACCTGGCTATGGCAGTTCATGCAGGTCTGCGCCGGCGGAATCGCAGCGTGACCGGCCCGCTCCACAGTGTTGTGGCAGTAGCGACAATCCAGGCCGAGATCGCCGGCGTGGGTCTTGTGGCTAAAGGGGACCGGTTGCTCGGGGCGATAGCCGACGTCAGTGAACTTGGGCGAGAACCAGTAGAACGCGCCAAAAACGATGGACGCGACTCCGAGGGGCCCGAGGACACCGAGAGCGAGCGGGATCTGGTTCGTCCAGCGTGGGAAGATGGCCGGCACTTGGATGCACCTTCTGAGAGAGGTCTGAGTGGCGCTTCAGGGTGGTGCGTGGACCACCCGGTGTGCGGCGAACATCGCCGCGAGAGAAGCAAGTTGGAGGCAGGGAATGCGCACCGCAGTTGCGGTGTTGAGGGCCCGGAGCGGTCTTTCGATGGCACCCTCGGTTGTCGAATCGGCGGCCTAGGCGGCTGCCATCTGGCAGTGGGAACAGGTGCTAGGCATCCTGCGGACTGCGCACGCGTACCGCTGGACCTGGGTCCAGCTTCGGGGCCGGACGCTATCAGCGACGACCTACTACCGCAAGCAGACGTACGGGGCAGAAAGGGCCTCCGAGCCGTGCCTTGAGATGTGCGTTGGCGCTCTCGCGGCGCGAGATGCTCCGGTCTTGGAGGGCTTGAGTCCCGGACCGCGACGTGGCTCAGGGAGCCGGCGTCGCCGTGCTGACTTCGCCGCCAGATGGCGCCTCCGTGCTCCAACGCGGCGAAAATGTCTTGATGTAGTGCGCGACCGCATCGAGGTCGCTCTGCGACAGTTGGAACCACGGAGGCATGCCGCCGCTCGGAACACCGTTCCGGATGATGTTGACCAGGTCTTCGTGGGTGGGCAGAGATCCCGCTTCCCCGCTGACATGCTGGAAGTCCGCTGCGACAAAAGACCGCGGCGGCTTGGCCGTCGATCGACTCGCCGGACCGTCGCCCTCGCCGCGGGCGCCGTGGCAAGTCGCGCAGTGCGTGTTGAACACCTTGCGGCCTCGCTCAAGGACCTCCGGCTCGACCCGCTGTCCCCCCAGAACGCGCGCATCCCGAAAGGGCTCAGGCGCTGGCTCGCATCCGCCCGTCGACAGCGCAAACAGAGCGCCCGCAACGGCGCCTCGACGAGTCTGGCTTCGTGAGGTCTTCGAGTCGATCACGGGACCCGAATCAGCACGATGGCCGTCTGATAGAGCTCTTCGAGCGACTCATCGTCGATGCTGTAGAGCCCACGCAGACCACCGTGCTTGTCGATGAGCGCCAATCGACTGCTGTGGGCGATGTCAAAGACGCCGGGATCGGTCTCAAGACGTTCGCCGACCGCGAGCTTGAAACCACGCACGACGAACTGCTCAACATCCTCAACGCTACCGGTCAGGAACACCCAGTTGCGCGTATCCGCCCCGATCGCGTCGGCATACTCGCGGAGCCGCTCTGGCGTGTCGTATTCCGGATCAACCGTGATGGTGAGGAAGTGGACGCGGTCGCCGACCTGACTGCGCAGGATGTGCTCTTGCATCTTCACCATCGCCGAGGAGATCGGCGGGCACAGCGTCCGGCAGCGCGTAAAGATGAAGCCGACCACCCAGATCTTGCCCTCCATGTCAGAGGTGCCGAAGCGAGCGCCGTCGCTATCGGTCAGCTCAAAGCGCGGCAGCTCCAGAATCACCGGCGGCGGATCGGGCCGATGGATCAGCATGAAGCGCATCACGGTGACAAAGGTCAGCCCCATGATGCCGCCGATCCACCAGATGTACTTGCGAAGAAAAACCGCGCCGGGCCCCGTCATCGCGTAGACAGGCTCATCGGGATTGGGCTCACGAAACTCCGCGTTCATGCGCGGCCTCCTTCCATGCGTGCGTTGACGGTGCGTACCGCGAGCGCGATCCCTGCGACGCTGATCGCCGCAAGCACGGCCAGCGCCACCGCCGGGCTGCTGGTGGTGCCCGTCGCGTGGCCGCCCGCGAGCGCGTGGCGGATCCCGTCGACGAGGTACGAGATGGGATCGAGAAGCATGGCGTAACCCACCCAGCCCTCGCTGACCGGGAACATCGCGCCCGACAGCACCCACAGCGGCAGCATCACCACGCCGATAATCGCGTGATAGCCCTGCGTGGAATCGATCACCCACGCGAGCGCGAAGTTGATGGCGGCGAGGCTGATGCTGCCCAGCAGCAGCGCTGCAAAGAGCAGCGGCCAATGAATGCCGAGCAGCGAGATGCCGGCGAGCGGCGCCGCCAGCAGGCAGATCGATGCCTGTAGAACGGCCATGGTCGCGACACCGAGCAGCTTCCCACTGACCATCGCGGCTCGGGAGCCCGGCGCGACGAGCACCTGCTGCAGGAATCCGCGCTGCCGATCCTCAATCACCGACATGGTCGCAAACACGGCGGTGAACAGCACCACCATCGCGAGGATGCCGGGAAAGAAGAAGGTCCCGTAGCCGCCGCTGCGACCCTCAAACGCGAACACGCTCGACATGCCCGACCCGATCATGAGCCAGAACAGGAGCGGCTGAAGCACGATGCCCATCCATCGCGAGCGCTGGCGCAGCAGCAGGGTCATGTCACGTCGCCACAGGGCTTGGACCGTCGACAGCTCGCGCGTCAACCACGAGGCAGGCGCCCGCGCGTGCGCGGTCGTGCTGCGGACCGGACCACGACGCTCGCGGTCGCTGTCCGAGGGCGTCGAGACCTCGGGAACTTTGCTCGGGATGACGTTCATGCCCCCTGCTCCTGATCTCCTTCAAGGAGAGAGCTGCCGACCAGCCGCATGTACGCGTCTGCGAGTGTCGGCCGCACCAGGTGGATCCCGGAGATGCGTCCACGCGGAACTCGCTGCGCAACCAAAACGACCAACTCGTGGCCCTGACGACAGGACATGACGACGTCGCCGTTGTCGATCCAGATCGACGACCAGGGCTTGGCGCTGCCCCGTAATTCGCCGCGCGCCGCCGCCTCGTCAAAGTCGAGCTGCGTGGGCGACGGTGCCGCAAACGCCCCTTGCAGCTCTTCAAGCAGTCGCTCCGGATCCGTGCCGCGGACGCGGACCAGATCTTCTCCGACCTGATCGATGAGCGTGGCAGGCTCCCCTTCCACGGCGGCGCGTCCCTTGTCGAGGATCATGAGTCGATCGCAGCGCGCGGCCTCGTCATGACGATGCGTCGCGAGCAGCACACACATGCCACGGGCGCGTCGGTCCGCGTCGATCTCTTGCCACAGCCGACGATAGGACGGCTCATCCAAGCCGGTGCTGGGCTCGTCGAGCAAGAGGACCGCGGGTGCATGCATCAGCGCGCGCGCGAGGTCGACTCGCCGACGCATACCGCCGGAGAGCTGCTTGCACGGCTCTTTGGCCCGCGCCATGAGCCCGTGCGACTCAAGGAGCTCGTTGGCCCGTTGGCGCCGCTCCGTCGCGCCCATGCCGTGGAGTTGCCCGGCGAGCTCAAGGTTCTCTAACGCAGTCAGATTGCTGTCGATACTCGGCGCCTGGAACACGACCCCGAGCGATGCGCGATAGCTCCACTGGGCCGCGCTCGTCCGTTGCCCGTAGAGTTCGATGCTGCCCTGACGCAGCGGCAACAACCCCGCGAGCAAGGCCAATGCGGTGGACTTGCCGCTGCCATTGGGGCCCAGCAGGCGAAGCAGCTCACCCGGGAGCACGTGAAGGCTGAGGTCTTCGAGTACCTCGCGCCGACCATAGCGGTGCCCAAGTCCGGCGGCGCGCAGCACCGGCGCGACCTGATCGCTCCGCGAGGCCTCGGCGGAGAAGGAAGCGCGAACTTGCGCGTTAGGCTGATGGGCGTCGAGCATGTCGAGCACGGATCAAGCGGGGCGATGCCAACGCTCAAAAGAGCAGCGCATCAAGGATCAGCGCCGCGGTGATGACGGGGAGGTAGACCAGCGAGGCAAAGAAGTAGCCACGCGCCCAGGCACCGTCCGCACCCTCGCGCAACCCGGTCAGGCCCCAGGCGAAATAGACGAGGCCGGCGATGAGCGCGACGGCGAAGTAAAGCGGGCCGGTCACACCCAGGGGCGTCAGCGCGAGCGAGACGGGAACCAAGGCCAGGCTCCACGCAATCGCCTGGAGCTTGGTGGCCATGACACCGCGCACCAGCGGTGCGCAACGAATGCCGGCGGCTTCGTACTCCTTCATGCGATAGAGCGAGATCGCAAGGAAGTGTGGCACCTGCCAGATCAGGAGGATGCCAAACAGGATGAGGCCTGGCGTCGAGAGATCATTGGTCGCGGCGGTCCAACCCAGCAGCGGCGGGATCGCCCCTGGGAACGCGCCGATCACCAGCGCCGCGGGCGATCGATATTTCATCGGCGTATAGACCAGCACGTAGCTCAGGATGGCGAAGAGTGCCAAACCTGCGGTGAGGAGGTTGGTGCCCAGCGCCAGCACCAAGAGGCCGAGGATGCCGGTGACCGCGGCAAATACGGCGGCGGTTTGGGTCTCCATGCGCCCGGCCGCGAGCGGTCGTCCCCGCGTCCGCGCCATGAGTCGATCGGCGTTGCGCTCCCAGATCATGTTGAGCGCGTTGGCACAGATCACCGCGAGCGAGCTGCCGACCACGGCACTGAGCGCGACGGTGAGCGAGACCGGCATCGGTGCGAGCCAGAGGCCGCCAATCGTCGTAATCACGCACATCCGCACGATGCCCGGCTTCCCCAGCATCAAGAGATCGGACAAAAGGCTCGGCTTTTTCGCCGCGCTACGGGGCGCGCTGGTGCTCGACGGCTCGCGCACCGCGTCGGCCCCCTGCTCGCTGACGATCCCGCGCTGTGCGCCATGAACTGCGTCTTCCGCAGCTCCGGATGCGACGCTATCGAGGTGCGCCACGTCGTCCTCTCCGAGTTGGGCCGCGCTCGCGCTCATAGCTGCATGCGCTCCTGGTCGTTGAGGCAAAACGACTCCAGCCCACGGTAGGCCTCCGCGCAGCCGCATTCTCGCTTGCTGGGGCACTCAAAGCCCTTCTCGACGCAGACTTCGTACACCCAGCTGCCGCTGGCACGCGGCTTGTCATAGGGCACGCACTCGTCTGCGCGGTCCTTGGCCTTGAGGCAGTGGAACAAGACGATCTTGATCGCCTGCTCGCACACCACCGCGTTGGTGCCGTTGATGTCGCAGTCGTGCGCCCAGGCCAAGGTGGCATCGACGCACTGCTCGGCGTCGAGGTCCGCACCGCGCTTTTGCATGTCGAGGATGCCGACGCGGACGTACTCCTCAGACTTGGCGTAGCGCCAGTAGGTCAGCACCCCCATCAACACCGACAGGCTGGCCACTGCCCCGAGGACAATGCCCAACCCGCTCCCGCCCTCGCGGCGATAGCCCGGCGCTTCACTCACGGCCGGAACCTAGGCGGGGTCACGCATTCCGTCAACGCAATCATGCGGCGCAGGCACGCCTCCACCCCGGTTGAAGGTGCGCTCGAATGTCGCACCGGCCATATCTCGTGCGCGCGATGCCGCACCAGCCTCCTAAGGGGCATTCACTGGTGCGCGTTGTCGCCTCTACCCCCGCGGGACGCCGACGGCCCCTGGCCCAGCCGGCGGGCTCGCGGGCGGCTCGAGTGACGGAGCGACCAACGCACGACGCACCGCGCAGCCAGCGGCACCGACCAGCGAGGGCGCCGTGCGTTCACTCGCGGAGGCTGTCGTGCAGCGCAGCGCAGCCGGACTGCCCCAATCGCGCACGCTCACAAAGACGCGCCGGACCTCTCCGCTCCGCGACAGAAAGTAGGTGTCGGGGATCAGGTCCGAACCAAACTGCAGATGAAGGCTGCCCGAGGGATCCCAGAGCACGATCACGCCGCTCTCCTGCAGATCCATGCGCTCAAGGTAGCGAGCGATCGCTTCACGATCTTTATCGATCGAAACCGCGATGATGACGATGTCCTTCTGGTCTGCGACCCGTGCCGCGAGCTTGTCGAGTGCCGGCCACTCCCGCGTGCAAGGCTCGCAAAAGGTTGCCCAGAAGTTGACGATGACGAGCTTGCCCTCCAGGGCCGAGGCATCGAAGGGCGAGCCATCCGCGTGCACCAGGCCCGCGAGTGGCGGTGGTACGCAATCGAGGTCGATGGGCCGCAGCGGCCGACACGCGGCATCCTCCTGCGTCTCAAGTGCGGGACGCAGCATTTGGAAATAGCCAAAGATCAAGACACCGCCGGCAGCGATGAAGAGCACGTAGGCGAGCGCAACAAGCAGCCGCGCCGACGCGCCGAGGCGCACCGGTGAAGCAGGCGCCGGAGGCTTGGGAGCAGGGCTCGGCGCCGGATCTGGCGCCGAGCGATCTGCGGCTGCGCTTGCGCTCGTCATGGTCGTCTTGCCGGCGGAGTCTCAGACTTACTCTTGCTCGGCCTCGTCTTGGGCCGGCTCCGCTTCGATCTTGGGAAGCGCATCCTTGAGGACGGCTGCGTAGACTCCAGCGCGCGGGGTTCCGGCTTCAACACGTGCCTTGGCCTTTCCAAGCTCCTCCTCCACGAGCGCTGAGAACTCGGCCACCGAACGTGCACCAGAGACAAAGCGACCGTTGATGAAGAACGCGGGCGTTCCGTTTGATCCAAAGCGGCTTGCGACCGCCTCGTCCACCTTGATCATCTCTTCGATCGCCGGGTCGTCCATGTCGGCCTGGAACTTGGCGAGGTCCAGCCCGAGCTCTCCTGCGATCGCCTCGAACTGCTCGCGGCTGCGCGCGGTCTTGGCGTTGGCGTAGAGCTGGTCGTGCATCTCCCAGAACTTGCCCTGGCGATGCGCGGCCAGTGCAGCCTTCGCGGCGTCGCGAGCTTGCGGATGCATGTCCAAGGGACGCTGGCGGAATACCAAACGAACGTCGCTGCTGAAGTCGGCCTGCACGGTCTTGATCGTGTCGGCAGCCTTCGCGCAGAACGGACAGTGGAAGTCCGCGAACTCGACGATCGTGACGAGCGCGTCGTCCGGTCCGATCTGCGGTCGGCCCTCACCGGCCGGCACGCGGTAGCTCTTCATGGGGTCGGGTTCTCCGGGACGGCGACGCGCCGTCGGAGCGCCCCCTGCACCATTGCCACCGCCTCGGGTCGCGCTCGCGTCCTTCATCAGCGTCGCGTACACCTCGTCGCGCGCGACGCCCGAAGACACCAACTGACGCGCATCCGCGAGCTCGTGGTCGATGATCTTGCGCCACGTGTTGGTGTCGCGAGCGCCGCTGTACACGTGCCCGTTGACGAGGAAGCTCGGGGTGCCGCTCACACCGACCCTGCCGCCGGCGAAGTGGTCGTCATCGACGGCCTTCCCCGCCTTGGGGCTCGCCATGTCCTTGCCGAACTGCTCCGCATCGAGCCCGAGCTTCTCAAGCTGCGCAGGAAGATCGTCGATCTTGCCGTGGGTCGAGTAGAGCCAGTCGTGCATCTCCCAGAACTTGCCCTGCTGATGGGCGGCCCAGGCGACCTTGGCGGCCGGTAGCGCGTTGGGATGACCGGGGAGTGGGTAGTGCTTGAAGATCAGGCGGGCGTCATCGCCGTAGAGCTTGACGGCCTCCACGATCGGACCCGACGCCTTGCTGCAGTACGGGCACTCGAAGTCCGAGAACATCACGATGGTCACCAGCGCGTCGTCGGGGCCCATCTGTGGCTCGTCGCCGCGGAGTGCGACGCGGAATCGCTCACCAGTCTCAAGCTTGGCGTCGGTTCGGTAGTACTGGATTTGCTTGCCGATCCAAAAACCGCCCGCGAGCGTCGCGATGAAAAGCACCGCGAAGATCAGGTTGTTGGCAAGAAAGCCGCCTTTCGCGGGCGCCTCGGGTGCCGCGGTGATCACCTTCACAGGCTCGTCACCGGCGGCCGGACGCTCTGCCTTGGCCTTGTCATTGGTTGCGGACTTGTCCGATGCACTCGAGGATGCCTCGCGCGACAAGCTGTCGGCGTCATCCGAGTCCTTGCGGGAGTCTGCGTCGCCCTGTTCCGGCGCGCTCTCTGGCGCACTCTCGCTCGCACTCTCGCTCGCGCTATCTGGCGCGCTGTCTTGCGCAGAGGTTGCCTCACGGTCTTGATCTTCTTGGCTCATGGGGATTCCTAGGCGTGGCTCGAAGAGCAGGGTCTGCTTGCAGTCGTGGTTCAATCGATAAGGAAAAAGGGGTCGCACGGGGCGAGGCGGAGACCCGTCACGCGCGAGCGGCAAGCTCGCACGCGAACGGGACATCCGCTACGCCCCGCGCCAATTATCAGCCGCCCTTGGGAGCGGGCGCCTTGGCCGGCGCGGCCTTCTCAACCGCGGCGCCATCCTTGCCTTCCGCGGCGGCCTTCTTCTGGGTGGCCTCGAAACCGCCGGCAAGCTCCTCGTCAAGCACGCCCTTGAAGCGGTCGATCGGCTGCGCGCCGCTCATCAGGCGACCGTTGATGATGAAGCCGGGCACGCCGCGGACTTCCCAGCCGGCGCAAAGCGCCATGTCGTCCTTGACCTTCTGCGCGGTCTTCTCGTCCGCGAAGTCGGCCTTGTACTTGGCCATGTCGAGTCCGAGCTCGGTCGCGTACTTCTCGAAGTCGGCTTCGGTGCGCGCCTTCTGGTCCTCGAAGAGCTTGTCGTGCATCTCCCAGAACTTGCCCTGGTTGGCGGCGGCGATCGCAGCGCGGTGTGCCGGCTCTGCGTTCTTGTGCATCGGCAGCGGGTTGTGGGCGAAGTACACGACTGCCTTGTCCTTGTACGCCTCCATGACTTCCTTGATGGTCGCCATGCCGCGCTTGCAGTACGGACAGTCGAAGTCCGAGCACTCGACGATGGTCAGCGGCGGGTTCTTCACGTTGCCCTTGATGGTCGCAGCGAAGTTCTCAAGCTTGTCCTTGTACTCGCGGCGCTTGAAGTCGGCCGGCGGCGGCGGCGGCGGCACCTTGACCTCCTTCTCCCAGCCGGCGCTCATCGTCACGTAGAGCTCCTCTGCCTTGACGCCCTTCTCCTTCATGAAGGTCTCGGCCTTGGCCTTCTCCTCCTTGATGATCGCGTCGAAAGCCTCGAAGGGCTGCGCGCCCGAGATGAAGCGACCGTTCACGAAGAACGCCGGCGTGCCGCGGGCGCCGAACTGCTCGGCGACCTTCATGTCCTCTTCCACCATCTTGGCAAGAGCAGGATCCGCGTAGTCCTTCTTGAACTGCGCGATGTCCAGGCCAAGCTCACCTGCGAACTCCTCATACTTCGCGTCGCCAAGCTCCTTCTGCGCGCCGAACATCTTGTCGTGCATCTCGAAGAACTTGCCCTGACGGTGCGCGGCAAGGCCCGCACGCGCAGCGCTGGGTGCCTGCGGGTGCATCGGCAGCGGCAGGTTGCGGAACACAATGCGAACGTCGTCCGGGTAGGTCTCCTTGATCTTGGAGAGCGACTCGTTCACGCGGCTGCAGTAGGGGCACTGGAAGTCCGAGAACTCCACGATCGTGACCAGCGCCTCGGCCTTGCCGTAGGTCGGGCGATCGTCGGTGGGCACGGCGTAGGCAAGCGCCGGATCGGGCGCGCCGGGGCGCTTTTGCGCTTCCTTCTTAGGCGCCTCGCGCTTGTCCTTCGCGGCCTTCATGATGCGCGCGTAGATCTCCGCGCGGCTGCTTCCACGCTCGATCATCGCCTCGGCGAGCTTCTTCTCCTCCTCGATGACTTCCTTGATCTGCTCGGGCGAGCGGCCCTGAAGCGGACGACCGTTGATGAACGCGGTCGGAGTACCGCCGACGCCCATCTTGCGGCCCGACGCGATGTCGTCGCGGACGGCCTTCTCGGTCTCCTTGTCGTCGAGTGCGGCCTTGAACGCCTCCATGTCGGCGACGCCTGCCTCTTCCGCGAACTTCTCGATCGATGCGCGATCAAGCGACTTCGCGTTCGCGAACATCTTGTCGTGAAGCTCCCAGCCCACGCCCTGCGCGTTGGCGGCGAGCGCAGCCTTGGCGGCAAGCATCGCGTTGGGGTGGATCTGCTCAAGCGGGAACTGCTTGAACACGACCTTCACGTCGGTCGGGTAGTCGGCCATGACCTCTTCGATCGTGGCGGTGAAGCGCGAGCAGTACGGGCACTGGAAGTCCGAGTACTCGACGATGGTCACGAGCGCCTCTGCGTCACCCTTGGCCATGTCCTCTTCGTCGAAGAGGATGCGATAGCGCTCGCCGGTCACGAGATCGTTCATGGAGTCGTCGACCTCGTCCATGGTGACGACCTTGGTGCCGGAGACGGACTGCGCCTCCGCCTGTTCGCCGTTGGCCTTCTTGTTGGGCTTGCCCGAGGTACATGCGGTCGCCGGGAGGGCGAGCGCGAGCGCGAGGGTCGTGAACAGTTGTAGTCTCTTCATGGTGTTGGTCCTTGTCGTTGTCTCGAAACGTTGCTCGCCGCCGCAGATCGGCGCTACGAGTCATGTGCGAAGGTTGTTGGGCGTGATTGCCAGTTTCGGGGTTGAAGTCGTCGTTGCGCCCTGAGCTCGCCTTGTGGCCATGATTCCCCGGATGAGGAGCTGGTCGGACGCGTCAGGGTGAAGCTATGGGTTGGGGTAACCCTCCGATCCGATCGCGTCTTGCATGAGCGCGGCACGAATCTCCGCGCCTCTGGTCCCGCCCTCTGCCATGGCCTTGGCTTTGGCGAGATCCTCGTCGATGAACTGCTCAAAGGTCGCGCTGGGCTGCAGCCCGTCAATGAAGCGACCGTTGACAAAGAAGCCAGGCGTGCCGGTCACGCCGAGGCGTCGGGCCACCGCCAGATCCGTCTGAATCTGCGTGGCAAGCGTGGGGTCGTCCAGGTCGGACGAGAACTTCGCGGTGTCGAGTCCCAGCCCGGTCGCGAGCTCGACAAAGCGCCCGCGCCCGGCCGGTTGGTCGTCGCTGAGCAACGCGTCGTGGAACTCCGCGAACTTCCCTTGTCGGAGCGCCGCCAGCGATGCCTTGGCGCAGGAGAGCGCCGCCGCATGGATCTCGAGCGGAAGCTGACGAATCACGATCGTGATCTGATCGCCGTACTTTTCGCGCAGACCGACGAGCACCTCTCGGTGACTGCGCTTGCAGTAGGGACATTGGAAGTCGAGAAACTCGACGATCTCCACGGGCGCGTCCTGGGGGCCGATGCGCCCGTACTCACCCTCATGGTCGATGCGATAGCGCTTGCTCCCGTCAGGCCCGACCACGTTGGTCTGGGCCGCGAGCTGCTCGGCCTCGGCCTGTTTTTCGCGGAGTTCCTTGGCCTGCTGTGCCTCGGCGACGCGGCCGACGAGCGCGGTGGCCATGATGGTCTCGTAGATCTTGGGACGCGGTGTTCCGTCCGCCACCATCTTCTTGGCCTGCTGGATCTCTTGATCGATGAGCGCGCGCCAGCCCTCCTCATCATGAAAGCCGAGCACGTAGAGCCCATTGACGAAGGCGACCGGCAGCGCGCTGAGTCCGAGCTGCTGGGCCTGTCGACGGTGTTGCAGCCGCGCCGATGTGAACGCCCCGCTATCGAGGTCGTCCATGAAGCGAGGGACATCGAGCCCGATCTCCGTGGCGTGTGCTCGCAGGCTTGGTCGTGAGAAGGAGTCCTGGTCCTGGAAGAGCTTCCAGTGCATCTCCCAGAACTTGCCTTGTGCACCGGCGGCGAAGGCCGCGTCCGTCGCTCGGTCGCCGTGCTCAAAGCCCGGCACGGTGGAGGCCCGGAACACAACGCGGAGGTCCTCGCCGTAGTGCTCGACGAGGTGCGACATCACGTTCCAAGTCCTGCCGCAGGGTCCGCACGCGTAGTCCGAAAACACCACGATGGTGACCAGCGGATGCTCGCCACCCAGGGCGATATCGTCGTCGCTGAGCGCCACACGAAAGCGCTGGAGATCGATCTGGATCGACTCTCGGCTCGCGCTGCTGTCTTCGGTCTTGCAGCCGAGTGAGCCTAAGGTCGTCGCAGCGGCGACCATCAGCGGGGCGAGCGCTATGGCTCGCAGGGTGGGCCCAGTGGCCCACCGAGGGAATGTCTGTTTGTGCATAGGCGTCCGCGTATCGGGGAGAACATCGATCAGAGAGAAGCGCTCGCGTGCCCACAGGCACACGACTGCGATGCACCCACGCAAAGCCACCTCAGGTGGCCCAAGCGCGGGTACGACTCATTGACCGAAGAACTCGGGCGGACGTTCGATGCGAGAGATCAGCTCGGTGGACTCAAGCCAGGGAACGCGTCCCTGGAGAAATGCGGCGGCAAGCGCCCCATCCTGCACGGCCCGCGCATCGTCGCGCTGCGGCGCGGCAAAGCCGGCGGCGCTGCCAAGACTCCCGCCTTGCACACCACGACTCGGCGGCGGCGGAAGGCCACCGGTCTCGGTCGCGCAGCCCTTGCCTTCACCGGCCACGCACATCGTGCGCTCAAGCAGCTCTTCCACGAGCAGCGCGCACTGATGTCGCGGCAGCGTCAATCCGAAGTGACTGAGCTGTTCGTTGAACCAACCCAGGTCGCAGGCATCAAATTCTTCGCTGGCGTGCAGCGCTTCGATCAAGGAAGGCACTGCATCTTCTCGTGCCGCGATTGGAAGCAATGAGGGCTTGTCCTTGACCGGCTGCGCTTGCACGGGCTGCGCGGGCTGAACTGCCTCGCCCCAGCCATCCTCAAAGCCCCACGCGTCATCGAACCACGCCGAGCCGCCCTGGCCAGGACCGATCGGAAGATCCGCTTCGCACAGTCCATCATCGAGCAGCGCTCGACGATGCGTCGACACTTTCGCAGTGTGGCGCAGCAGCACGCTGTCATCGGTGGCGCCGACGCCCGAGTCGCGCGCACCCGCAAACGCAGCTGGCAGCGCGACCCAGATGGTCACGAATACCAGCGCTGCGATGCACGCCGCGCGATGGAGCAGGTTGCGCACCTTCGCGAGAGGCTACGAGACACATCGGGTCGGTGCAACTCGATCGCGTCAAGCCGTTGCGGGCCCTCGCCCGTCACGCCGCTCCACCCTCGCCTCGCCCACTTCCGCCAGAACATGCGCCAGCCCTAGCCAGGAGGCCATCGAGTCGGTCGCGGCGCTCGTGGTGGCTGACCCCTCGCGCCTCTGCCCGCACAGCCTCGGGCGATCCGGCGCAGAGACCGCTGCCGCGCGGCCATCTAGGCCGCGAACCTGCTGGACGCTCGCGCAGGCGCCTCGGCCGCGCAGCTCCTCTTGAGTGCCTCATCCGCGAGCGCCTTGGTGGGGAACGCGAACACCCGCGCCGAACCATCGAGGGCCATCTTCATATAGTGGAAGGGGCCAAAGCCAAACTTCTCAATGCCGCTGCGCAGGGGGACGGGTTCGCAGGCGAAGCGAATCAGCTCCTCCATCTCAGCCAAGAAGGAACGTGACTCGAGCGGTTCGCCGATCCTCGGTTCGGTGTCGGCACCTTGCGCGCGTCGTTGCGCATGCGCGATCAGGTCTTGCTCGCGCGCCTGCTTGAGCGCTGCGAGCTGCTGCTTGGCCTGTTGAGGGGTGATGCGGTCGCGGCGGGGAGAGCGGGTGGTCTTCATCGTTGGAACCTCGGCCGCTGATTCGACCTGGCGCCCTGAGGAGTTGCACTCCGCCCTCAAAACTTCTCGATGTTTTTTTCCTTCGTCGGCTCCCCGTGCCGGGGCCCATGCGACCTGCGTCCCGACGCCTCGGGGTACGGCATGGGGTACTTCGGGCCGCGGTAGCGCGGGCGATTGGCGTGGCGACTGCCGTCGCCGCGTGTTTCGTGCACGCACACAGAGGCTAAGAGCGAACACAGTGGCAACAATCGTTTTTGTTGCGGCGCGTCACTCTTGTCCATAGCGTGACAGTCATGCCGATCCTTCCTCGTTGCGATACATCTACTTGGTCGAATGAGCAGCTCACGTCGCGTCTGTAGCGGGTCGCACTTCATGCCGCTGCTTCGCTCGCTGCGGCCGCACTTTCTGCTCTTCCCCCGGCACTGGCCCACGCTTGTTGCGGCATCATGTGCGATGGCGGACCAGGCTCCACCCCGGTTCGGCGAACACAGGAGAACATCGTCTTTGTCCGAGGCGACGGATCTACAGAGACACATGTGCAGATCTCGATCGATCCAAGTCTCGCTCCGATGCGGTTTGCCTGGATCATTCCGGTCCCGAGCGCCACAACGCTCTCCGTCGGGTCCGGTCCCGAGCAATCGCCCGCGTGTCGCCCGGAAATGTTGCGTGGCCGCGTGATCACCAGCCGAGAGATTGCCGGTCGACCCACTTGAAGACGCGATAGAATACCGCTATCGACTCCGCGATGACATTCGGATCCGAGACTGCTCGCCCCTACACCCTTGCAAGCGTGCTCGCCGCTGCGGTCGTGCTTGCCGCATGCTCGTCAGGCCGCGACGATGGTTCGGACGCATTTGGTGACGCCGACAACGATGGGATCAACGACGCTGACGGGACCGGTGATGGCGACGGTGACGGCGACGGCGACGGCGACGGCGATGGTGATGGCGATGGTGATGGCGATGGCGATGGCGATGGCGACGGCGACGGCGAGCCAGACCCCGGCTGCAAGAAGATCGACTTCCTCTTCGTCATCGACAACTCGGGTTCGATGCGCTCTGAGCAGGAGAATCTGATCGCGGCGTTCCCCGGCTTCATCGACGCGATCGAGACGTCTCTACCCGATGCGACCGATTTTCACATCGGCGTGACCAAGTCTGATGATTTCGGCCAGGAGGGAATCAGCGACGCCCCTCCTCATCCAAGCGATCCCTGCCTGAATACCTGGGGCGGGCTCGTTGACCGCCGCACCGAGCTCGACCCCTACCCAGGGAGCTGGACGGGTTACTCGGAGAGCTGCAACTTCTCGAGCGGCGAACGGTGGATGGTGAACAGCCCGAGCCTCGAGGCAGAGTTCTCGTGCGCTGCGGCGGTCGGGATTCGAGGCGACTCACTTGAGGAGCAAGCGCACGCGACCGTCGCGGCGCTCGAAGATCAGACCTGCAATTCGGGTTTCCTGCGCGACGATGCGCTCTTGGTTCTGGTCGTGATCTCGGACGAGGACGACGACTGGAGCGAGCCCGACACGGGCGGTGCGGACACTCGGGCCCAGATCTTCTTTGACCAGATCGTTGCCGCCAAAGGCGGTATTGAGTCGAACATCGTCATGTTGCTGGTATCCGGAGGTGAACCGCGATGGCCGGACTGCGAACCCCTCGATCTCATGGGAGGCACCGGCGCGGCCGAGAGCGAAATGCTCACCGCGCTGGCGCAACTCTTTACCAACCACGGTCTAGCCTCTGTCTGCTCACCCGGCTACAGCGCGTCCTTCGCCGCGGTCCTGGAGACCATCGAGACCGCGTGCGATGACTTCGTCCCGATCGGCTAACGACCGCGCGTCGCTCTCTCGCGTGCGCGTCGGCTCGCTCGCGCACGAGAGAAACAACAGTGCGACGCAGTAGCGGTGGGGTAGCGGCGGCCGAACTCCCGGCGCGCCCCTGGCGGCACCGCGCTTGGCCTGCTCACGCTCCTCACCCTCCTCCGTCGACAACGCCGCCTCAACGGATCTCCATCGCGCGCATGACGGCAGACACCGCGGTGTAGACGTCCGCGGGAAGCTTTCCGGACCGGTCGACCTCCGCTCCTTCGGAGTTCCAGAGCACGATGCCACGCTCGTCGACGATCAGGATCGCGGGAGAAGCTCCAAGCGATTCCACCAAGGTCGTCGCGCCCTCAAGCCCGAGATCGTTGGCGGACGAGTACTCCATCGCATTGGGGTAGCGATACGTGCGTGGCAGCGGCAGAGGGCCGCCGTCTTTGGGAGCAACCTGCGCTTGCGAGACAAAGTCCCTCAAGTCGGTGTCATTCATCGGCGGGCGGTCACGCCCAGGAAACTTGAGCTGAACCAGCATCAAGTCGTAGCCAACGGACTCCAGATCTGCCTTCGCCTTCTGCATCACCTGCAAGAAGGTCTGCGCGACGGCCTGCTCCTCCCGAGTCTGCCAGTCAAACAAGGCGATAAATCGTTTGCGACCGTAGAGATCGCGCCCGGTGACGAGACCACCACTTGAGGAATAAAGCATCACCGACGGAATCGCATGCCCGAAGAGACGGCGTCGCGCCCACATTGGCGTCTGTGCCAGTCGCTCCGTGGCGGTCGACCAGAAGGGCGGCACCTGCTCGATCGGCGGCATCGCCGGGGGCGTTGCCGTGATCGCAACCTCCCTCGTCCCCCCGTCCTCGAATCGAACGACGGACAGCGCGTGCGTACGCCCGTCCGCGTAGTTCGTGGCATCGAGATCCGCGCCGTTACGGACAGGCGTGCCATCTACCGCCAGAATGACATCGCCACGCTCGATCTCCTTGCAGCCGTCGCAGCCGTTGACGTAGGCCACAAGGACTCCGTCGGTGTTGAGCTGTTCGCCCGGTGGGGGGTCCGAGATGCGTCTTTCGCACCCGACGCGCATCACGATGCATCCTACGCCGAGCGTGAGCCGGCGAACTTTCTTTTGGTGGATGACGACCTGCTTCATCGGACTGCGACGCCTTTCATGGATCTGCCGCCGTTGAAAACGTGCGAATACGAGCGCACCAAAGCCCGTATCACTCACAGTTTCTGGGGCCCATCAACGCGCCCACGAGTCGGCCCTTACAGGCACGGACTCACGGCCAGAGCTCAATTGGGTTTAAGCATTTCGTTGACGAGCGCGTGCTTGCCAGTTGCCCCGAGATACGCGCCCCAGCCCGCATTGACCAGCGCGAGCACCAGGAAGACGATCGAGAGGACGAGACCAACGGTCGCCATCATGCGCAAGTGAGATCTGCGGCCGTGGGCACCCAGAACGATTCCGGCGATGGTCACCGGCAGACCGACGAGTGGAATGGTCCACGCGATCACGCCGACCAGACCGAGAATCAGGCTTGCCTTGGCCTGGCCGCTACCTCCCGACGTAACAGTCGGGGTAGGTGCTTGAGGAGCTGCGAAGTACGGCGGCGTCTCCATTGTCATTGCTTCGCTCGGTGGTTCGCTTCATTCCCACGGCCAAGCCCCGGTGGGCAGATGATACCGCCTCGTGCTGGACGCTGCGGCTCTTCGTGGTTTCGGAGCCACCGTCGCGCCAATCGGTGCGCGCCGCTCAATCTCTTGCACCGGGTTTAGCAACGACCTCGATCGGGCTAAACGGAAACACTCGGCTGCGTCTTGGCTCGTCGAAGCGAACGCGAATGACCGCGCCCGGGACGAGTTTCTCGTGCGACTCGGGATGCAGCAGAAGAATCTCCTCGTCTGCGAAGCGAGCGCTTCCGTCGACGGGCGTGACTTCAAAGCCAACCTGCGCGAGCACGCTGTCGCTGGTGGTCCTAAGCACGGCGATGCGCTGTACCAGTGCCCGCCCCTCCGCGCCGTAAGCGTTGACCCAGGTGGCTGTCACATGCGGAACCATTCGCACGACGCGCCATACCGCAAACGCGACGCCAATCAGGATCGCCAAGGCGAACTGCCGGTCTCGTGCGAGCGCCCGCTGGAGCCCGTAGCTCGCGAGCGTGAGCCCGGCCCCGATCGTCACAAAGTAGAAAGCGAAACCAAGCCAATTGATGGGGAGTGACTTCGTCAGGCGCGCGTAGTCCCACACGAGCAGGTCGTTGACGGCGGCGCGCGCCTCTGCAGACGTCACCTGTGCCTTAGCCGCATAGAGCTCGATCGCCTGATCCCGCTTGCCGACGAGCACAAGCTGCGTGAGCCGCTCAATATCCTCGTGCGATACGTCCTGCGGCTTGAGCTCCGGTGCCTGCTCCGGACTGCTCTGGTGAATCATTGAACTGGTGTTGCAAAAGACGCAGATCGCATGACGTTGGCCCTCTCGCATTGGCAGAGGTGCACCACAGCTGGGGCAGTTCACGGCGCTGGCGATCAGCATTGCTGGGATCCTACAGCGTTGTGCAGGCTCTCGTTGTTGGGTCACATGTCGCATGACCAGACTGCGCCTTCAGGGCTCATCGACGCGCGCCCCTGTCCAGCCCCCCATTGGATTGCAACAGCGCAGAAGAACTCGTGAAGCCAGAATCGGGTGTCGAAGGAGTGCCCTGACCGCACGACGTGGCGGAAACACTTCGCGACACCATGGCTCGTCCGAGGTGTTCTCGTGCAAGGACGCATGCATGCCGCTCTACGAGCGAATGCGCGAGCTCAGCGGCATGGCCGAAGCATCATTGCGATCGGCACAACCCGTCATCAACGCGCACTGCGTTTGGTCTGACCGATCTCGGCAGTCTCGAACACGTGGAGGCTAGGGTCTTGCGCCACCCGCCGACTTGCTCGCGTCTTGTGCGGGCTGTTTGATGCTACGAGGCTGGCGCGAAACATGGTTCTGCAGATATGCAATGAAGCCGAAGAACATCCCGACTACAAAGAACAACGTGAGCACCACAGTGGCGGCATGAGGACCGCCAAGCCCCATCAGCCGCGACGCGATCCCCCGAGGTGCTTTCAAAGAAGAGTGGTCAGCCATCGCGAACCTGTGCCCGATGCTCTATCCAATCCCGAACCCGAGGCGCACCGACTTACCGTTGGGCGATCGAGGTTGCCGTGGGCATCCCAGGGATGCTGTCCGTCGCCAAGCGACACGCCGGTGCTAGCGCCACGCGGTGGCGGTGGGGCGGCGGCGGCGACCCACAGCCCCAAACGCAAAACCCCGGTTTCCCGGGGCCTGACTGACTCTTCTAAACTTGAGCGGGAGACGAGACTCGAACTCGCGACCCCAACCTTGGCAAGGTTGTGCTCTACCAACTGAGCTACTCCCGCAGATCTCTTCGTTTGTCGATTGCGTGCCCTGAGGGTGAATTCGGGGCGGGGTGGGCTGTCTGCCCTGCACCAGGCTCATCTCTGAGTCTGGGCCCTTGAGCCAGGGGCATCACCCGGTGGCCTGTGGGGCGCGAAGGATACCCAGGGCGAATCCGGAGTCAAGAGGCGGTGCGGGGGTCGGGCGCGAGAAGATGAGCCGGGAGCTACGCAGCGCGAAGCCAGCGCGCCCGGACTGCGCTGGCTCGCGGTTCGGCGAGGAGGCCAGCCCGCATCGGCCAGCGAGGGGTCTTGCCCTCGAGGGGTCTTGACCTGGGTTGTGCAGCGGGTCCTGCCGAGGGTCCTTCCGGCCCCGGACTCATGCGGCGCTGCTGCAGCTTCTATGCAGTTTTGCAGCATCCTCATGCAGGTCTCTGGGGCGCACTCTGGGCCTGCTTGTCGAGGGCCCAGATCTCGCGTATGTGGCCCAGAGATGTCCACGACTGCAAAGATCAGGGCGACGCTGCTCGGTGCGCGCGGCTACTCGGGCCAGTGCATGCGCGCATTGATTGTGCATCATCCTGAGATCGATCTTCGCTGTCCCGAGCTCGGCGATCCACCGCACGGTGCCGCTTCGTCTTCAACGTCGCAGGCCAGCCGAGGCCGACTTGAGCTCGACGAGACCAGCGTGGCGCAGCTGGCCGCCAGCGACGTCGTGATCCTCGCACTGCCTGCCGAGGCGTCTCGCCCATGGCTCACCGCGCTGCTTGAGGCTGGCGCTCCAAGAATTCTCGATCTCTCCGACGCGATGCGGCGTGATCCCGCCGCGCACTACGGCATCCCCGAGCTGCTTGGTGCCGCGCCCAAGGGCACGCGCGTGATCGCCAACCCTGGCTGCTATCCAACCGCGACCCTGCTCGGTCTGGTCCCACTGCTGCGCGCGGGACTGATCGAAGCGAGCGGGATCGGAGTGATCGGTGCGTCGGGGGCCAGCGGTGCAGGCAAGGCGCTGCGTGAGGACCTCCACTTTTGCAACCTGGTCGACAACCCCTTCCCCTACAAGATCGGGTCACATCGTCACCAGCCCGAGATCGAAGCGCACTTGGGCGCGCCGATCAGCTTCGTGACGCAGATCCTTCCGGTGCAGCGTGGGATGATGGTCACGTCCTTTGTGCGTCCCACGGCGTCGCCGGATGTGCTGCGCGGCGAGCTTGAGCGGGCCTACGCGCAACACCCTTATGTCCACGTGCTCTCACAAGCCGGCCCCGCGCTGGGCATGCGCCACGTGGTGGGTACCCACGACTGCCGACTTGCGGTCGGAAGTACGGCGTCCAGTGGCCTGGTCCCGGTGTTCGCGACGATCGACAACCTCATGCGCGGAGCGGCGAGCCAGGCTCTGCACAACCTCAACCTTTGGTTTGATCGTCCGGCCTCGATGGGACTGCCGACGCCGCAGAGCGCGGATTCGCACGACTTGATCCCGCCCATGCATGGCGCGGCCATCTATCCCCCGGAGCATCTCGCTTAAGCTCCGCCTGCGGTCGCGGCATCTTGGCGTCGCCGCTGATCCATTGGTCGCACGCCCATTGTTGGCGGCGCGACGAGTCTCTCACTGTTTGATACTTCGCCGGCCCGGAACGCAACATGTCCTCCTCCATCCCCTCCGACACTTCGACGACGAGCACGAGCAGCGCGATGCCCAACTATCGCGAGATCGTCGTGAGCACCAATGCTCCGACCAGCAAGGCCGTCCCCGCGGGCTTTCGCTTTGCGGGTGACTGGTCGGGGATCAAGCGTGCGCGCGCGGATCTGGGCATCATCCTCTGCGACGGCGGTGCGCACGTCGCCGGCTGCGTGACCCGCAATCCGTTGCGCGCACCGTGTGCGGACCGCTCGGCGAAGCTGCTTCATGGCTTTGCCGAATCCTGGCAGCGCTGCCACGGCGTGATCGTCAACAGCGGTAACGCCAACGCGATGTGCGGCGAGCAAGGCATCGCCGACGATGAAGCGCTGGCGCAGTCCCTGGCGAAAGCTGCCGGGCACCAAGCCGCGCAGATCTTTACCGCGTCAACAGGTCCGATCGGCGTGCCGCTGCGACCCAGCCGTTTCATCGCAAAGGTCGAGGAGCTCGCAGCAGGTGCCGACGCGACACCCGAGGCGTTCATGCGCCTCGCGGACGCGATCATCACCACCGATACCTGCACCAAGGTGGCGCACGCCACTGTGGAGATCCATGGGCGCCCCTGCCGGTTCCTTGGCGTCGCCAAGGGATCGGGGATGATTCATCCCGACATGGCAACGACGCTGGCGTTTGTCGCGACCGACGCGAGCGTCAACAACCGCGTGCTCGCGCCGATGATCCGTCGGATCTGCGACCGCACCTTCAACGCGATCACCGTCGATGGCGACACCTCGACCAATGACACGCTGCTGGTGCTCGCCTCCGGTGCGACGGTGGACGAACTTGACGCCAAGGACCTCGCCAAACTGGAGGCTGCGCTGCACGCTGTGATCGAGAATCTCGCCAAGCAGGTCGCCGCCGACGGTGAAGGCGCCACGCGCCTGCTTCAGATCGAGGTCGAAGGCACGCCCGACGAGACCACCGCACGACTGCTCGCCCGCGGCGCCTGTCAAAGCTCGCTCTTTAAGTGCTCCGTGCTCGCCGGCGAGCCAGGAGGTTGGGGACGCCTGTGTGCCGCAATCGGACAACACGCGGCCGTGCATGGCTTGGCGCTGCGCGTCCCCGATCTTGAGATTGAGGCGCAGGGCATCGCGATCCTTCGCGGTGGCCTGGTCGTGATGCCAGCCAAGGAGATCGACATGAGCGAGCCCGGACACGGCCGAGCCGCGACTCACGGCGAGCTGTTACGACGCCTTCGCGAGAGCGTCGTGACCTGGCGCGTCAAGGTCGGTGATGGGCCGGGCCGCGCAACCGCCTGGGGCTGCGACCTGAGCTACGATTACGTTCGTATCAACGCCGATGAGGCGCCCACGATCGAGATCCGCCCCGATGGTGGCGTCAGCCGCAACCTGTCGCTGGGTGCGTACTCCCCGACGCTCAAGCATCAGCTCTTGGTCGATGGTCTGGGTTACGTGCGGCGCTTTACCGGCATGAAGCTTGGCGTGATGGTGCATGGCAGCATGGCACGCAAGGCCGATCGGGTCACTGCGCTCGCACAAGACATCGAGCTGGTCGCCGATGCTGGGATCCGACCGCTGATCATGCTGCCCGACCGCGAGGCCGCACAAGCCCTCGCCGCGGAGATGAGCTCGGGCGCGGTCCGGCTCACAGAGGTCAACGCGCTCGTACCCGGGCAGATTGCAGCGCTGCTCGACCGCGGTCATGTCGTCAGCTACGTCGCCAATGCTCCCACGCCAAGCGACACTGTCGCGCTCGCAATCAAGCTCGGGCTGGGCAAGCTGATCGTGCTCGATGATGACCACGGCCTGCATGACAGCTCCGGCCTCGTCAGTCAGCTCACCCCGGAACAAGCACTGGCTGGCCTCGACCACGGCCGCTTCACCTCGCGCTCCGATGAGTTTCTTGCCTATGCGCGCCAAGGTGCACGCCAGTCATTGCCAGCCCTTCACCTCCTCGATGGCCGCATGCCGCACGCATTGGTCGCCGAACTCTTCACCGACCAGGGCGTCGGCACCTTGATCACGCGCCAGAGCGTGTAGTCGCCGCAACTCAGCAGCGTGCTGGCCGCGTCTCCCTCACGCCGCACTCGCGCGGCACTCATGCGGCAGATTCGCCATGGCCCCATGCCCAACAGGGCACTCCGTCCCGAAGAGCCTCATCATGCATCACCTGCTCTCCGATCTTGACCTCGACCGCAGCACTCGCTTAGAGCTGCTGCTCCTTAGCCGCAAGCTCAAGAAGGGCAGTGTCGCGCCCAAGGGCGCACTCGCTGGGCGACACCTCGCGGTCGTCATGGCCAAACCAAGCCTGCGCACGCGGGTGAGCTTGACCGTCGCGATGCGCCGACTCGGCGGCGATGTCGTAGAAGTTGGTGCGCACAACACCAAGCTTGGCAAGGGCGAGTCGATCGAAGAGTGGGCCGCGGTACTTGGCCGCATGGTCGATGTGATTGCGGCGCGCGTCTTTGTGCACGAAGAAGTGCAGCAACTGGCCCGCTTTTCTGGCGTACCGGTCATCAACGCGCTGTGCGACCGCGTCCATCCCTTGCAGGGCCTGGCCGATCTTCTGACGATCTGGGAGCACCGCCTCCCGGATCTTGAATCACCGACCGCGGCACAGTTGGGCGACGCACTGCGTGGCAGTGGCCCATGGTGTTGGCTTGGCGACGGCAACAACGTGGCCTGTAGCCTGATGCTGAGCGCGGCGCAGATCGGTGCGTCACTTCGCATCGCCGCACCGGCGGGCTACGAGGTGCCTCAAGACTTGCTCGACGCCGCGCATGCGATGGCGAAGTCGCCGCAGAGTTCGACGATTGAGATCTGCAACCATCCCGATCGCGCGCTGGAACAGGCCACCGTGGTGGTCACCGACACATGGGTGAGCATGGGGCAAGAGTCGGAGCGCGGTCGCGAAGAGACCCAGCGCGTATTTGCCCCGTACCGCGTCGACGAGGGTGCGATGGCCAAGGCGGCAAAGGACGCGATCTTCATGCACTGCCTGCCTGCGGTTGTCGGCGATGAGGTGACCGCGGAGGTGCTCCGCGGACCGCAGAGCGTGATCCTCGACGAAGCAGAGAACCGCCTTTGGACCGCCATGGCGGTACTCTGGTGGGCGCTCGAACCCCAGCAAGCATTGGCGGCGGCGCGGAGCTAAGTGTCGGAGCCAGACGCACTTGCTCTGTCGCGGGATCCCTTCGAGTCGATCACAGCACGTGGCTGTGGTTCTTTGCTGCCTCGCGTTGCGGCACCCGCTCTGGGCCTCGACAGCGCAGGTGATAGGATGACGACGTGAGCGCAGCATCGATCCGGACCATCTAAACGCCGACTCGCCGCGCCGGGCTCTCGGCGATCTTCGTCAGCGCCTGGTTTG
>CAZVEM010000035.1:0-26905 GCA_964626165.1 uncultured Nannocystaceae bacterium | reverse complement strand
GCTGTCGGTCGTCATTGTCGGCCAGTGGCTTTGGACCCGCCGACTGATGGCGGTCTCAGGTCGATTCACCGCGCTGGTCGATGGTGCGACGAGTCGCGTTGGCCTCGACCGTGCGGCCTCGCTTTCGTCACCCTCGCCAGGGCCCGCTCCCTCCGGACCACCCGGACCACCTGCGCCAACGGACGCCCTGCCCGACAATGAGCCGATGTCCGACGAGGACCTGCTCGAAGCGCTGCGTTTGGCGACTCAGGCCGAGTTTGGCGAGGCGGACGTCGAGGCGGCGCCCGAGCGCGATCCGAAAGTGTCCCTCGGAATCGTACGGCCGCAGACGCCAGGCCAACACGTTGCGTTCCTCTTGAGCCTGGCATTGGGTGGCACGCTCGCAGCACTCCTGGCGGGCAGCTTCGAGCCTAGCGCGCCGTTGAGCGCCCCCGGGTTCCTGAGGCGCTTTGGCGACGGCGTCCCAGCGTACCTCGTGCTGATCCTCGGCGGCGTGTTGGTCGGCTTTGGCACCCGGATGTCGGGTGGTTGCACGTCCGGCCATGGCCTGTGCGGCGTGAGTCGATTTCAGCCGGGCAGTGCGGTCGCAACCGCCTGTTTCTTTGGCATGGGGATCCTGGCCTCGTTCGCGATCGGAGCGCTCACATGAAAGATTACGCACCGCTTGTCGTCGTCGGGGTCCTTTTTGGCTTCTCGCTCAGCCGGATTGGGTTCACGTCGTGGGATGAGGTCCATAACATGTTCACCTTTGCGGACCTCCGACTCGTCCTGGCCTTCGCGATCGCGGTCGGCGTGCTCGCGCTGAGCTGGATCGTGCTCGCGAAGCTGACCGGGGCGACTTGGTCTCCGCGCAACGTCCATCCGGGGACCGTCGTCGGCGGCCTGCTCTTTGGCGCCGGATGGGCGCTCTGCGGCGCGTGCCCCTCGATCGCGCTCGTTCAACTCGGAGAACTCCAGATCGGCGGGTTGGCGACGCTGACGGGTATCGTGCTGGGCAACTACGCGTACGCCCGTGTCCATGAGCGATGGTTCCGCTGGACCACTGGCAGTTGCGCCGACGTGTAGCAAGCGTCCATTCACGCGCCGGGCGCGGACAGCCTCGCCGCCTGCTCCATCAGCGCCGCGGTGGAGTTGCGCGAGGGATCCTCAAGCGCCCACGCGTGGAGTGCTGCGAGCGTCTGGCCCAGGCCGGGTCCGCGCTCCGCCAGGCCAGCGTCGAGCAGGTCCTGACCGCGCACCGCAAGCTCACGGACGCTGAGGGGCGCATCTTGTAGGGCGACGAGGATATCGTCGTGCCGTGCGCGTGAGCGTGCCACCAGGGCGATTGCGTCGAGGATGTGCTCGCGTCCGATCGCTGCCGCCGCTCGGCGGATCGACTGAGGATCTTGGGCGCCTTGCAGTGCGAGCACGCGAGGGCCTGCAAGCACGACCAAGCGCGACCGTTGTTCGCGACTTGGCTTGAGCGACTCCACCGCGTGGAGCATCTCGGGTGAAAGGTCGATCGTCGCCGTTTTTTCGCGGCCCTCGGCTCCGACCTCGTCTGCGCCGACCATGTCGCCCTGCAAGAGCCTCGCGAGTCGAAGTATGGGATCGCGCGCCAGCGCATCGACTTCGTGGAGACATTGGTCCCAGGCGCGTTCGTGTGACGGATCTTGCGGGCGTGGCGAATCGACCCCGCCATGGGCTGCGAACTCCGTTGGCACCGGAAAAAGCTCGCTCCACATCCCGCACGCGCGCATCGGCACAAGACCGAGCGAGGGCTGCGGGGCCGAGAGCAGCTTGAGGAGCTCAACCCAGACGCGCTCCCGACTCACGCGACGAAAGATCGGCAGGCATGGCTCGATCGCGGCGAAGGTCGCGGGCTCGAGCACAAAGCCCAGCGTCGCGCAGAAGCGAAGCCCGCGAATCGGTCGAAGTCCATCTTCCGTGAAGCGACGCATCGCGTCGCCGACTGCGCGAACACGGCCCGCTCGCAGATCCTCGAGGCCGTCGAATGGGTCATGAAACACGCGCGCCACCGGGTCATAGGCGAGCGCGTTGATCGTGAAGTCGCGGCGCGCCAGATCCTCTTTCAAGCTGCGATGAAAGGTCACCTGCTGGGGGCGACGACCGTCGAGATACTCGCCGTCGCCACGATAGGTGGTCACCTCGACCGCGGTCCGCTCGGCACCGCGGCCCACCATCACCGTGACCGTGCCGTGTGCAAGCCCGGTGTCGATGGTCTTAGAAAAGACCGTCTTGACCTCCTCTGGCGTCGCGCTGGTTGCCACGTCCCAGTCACCGTGTTCGCGCTCCAGCAACGCATCCCGCACAGCGCCGCCGACCACGACGGTCTCGTATCCGGCGGCTTGCAGACTCCGCGCGAGCTCGTGCACCGGGCCCGGGATGGGGGCACGAGCCATGCGCGCCGTCGCCTCCGCGACGCTCTTTGGCAGGTCGATGCGCGTGCTGGAGGCTTTCTCTTGAGCAGTCCCCTGCGCGTCGGTGAGGTCGCTCTCGTCGGGATTCGAATCTGCCATGGTTCGCTTAGTCCTTGGCCTCTTCCCAGTTTGGTCCGACGCCCGCGCCGACCTCGAGGGGGACCACCAGCTTGGCCGCACCTTCCATGATCGGCTTTGCGATCTCGATGAGTCGGGAGACTTGCTCCTGCTCGCACTCGAATATCAGCTCATCGTGCACGGTGAGCAGCATCTGCGCCCAAGTGACGTCTTTAAGCGCGGCCTCGACGTCGATCATCGCGCGCTTGAGGATGTCGGCCGCGCTTCCTTGGATCGGTGTATTTCGGGCAATTCGTTCGCCATAGGCCGCTGCCGCCCCGCGACCGGCGAGTTCGGGGATGCGACGGCGGCGACCCGCAATCGTCTCGGCGTAGCCGGTCTGTCGCGCTCGGCGAATCAGCTCCTCCATGAAGTTCGACACGCCTGGAATCGCTCGGAAGTAGTCTTTGATGTATTTGGCGGCCTTGCCCCGGGGGATGCCCAGCGTCCGCGCCAAGCCGAAGGCCTGCTGGCCATAGATCACGCCGAAGTTGACGGCCTTGGCCACCCGCCGTTGCTCACCGGTGACCTCAAGGAGTGGAACCTCGAAGAGCTCCGCTGCCGTGCGCCTGTGCACGTCGACCCCCTCCTGGAACGCGCTCACCAGCGCCGCGTCCCCGGACATATGTGCCAAGACCCGCAGTTCGATCTGCGAGTAGTCCATCGCCACCAGCACGCGACCCGGCGAGGCGATGAATCCGCGACGAATCCGGCGCCCGATCTCGCTGCGGATCGGGATATTTTGCAGGTTCGGCTCAGTACTAGAGATGCGTCCGGTCTGCGCGACTGCCTGCCGATACTGCGTGTGGAGCCGCCCGCTCCGCGCATTGACCATATTGGGCAAGGTGTCGAGGTAGGTGCCCTTGAGCTTGCTCAGGCTGCGATGCTCAAGGATCGGATTGACGATGGGATCGAGGAGACTGAGTTCTTCGAGCACCGAGGCGTCCACGGAGAATCCGGTCTTGGTCTTCTTGCCGGCCGGAAGCCCACGCTTCACAAAGAGGAGTTCTTGGAGCTGCTTGTTGGACTCGGGATGGACCTCCTCGCCCGCAAACTCGTTGATCTGCGCGCGCAAGCGCGAGAGCTCTGCCTCCATCGCGGTGCCTTGCCGACGTAGTTCGTCGCCGTCGACACAGATGCCACGCAGCTCCATTTTGGCCAACACCAACGTCAACGGCAGCTCAAGTTCGCGATAGATGCTCGCCGATGCGTCATCACGCGACGCCATCACACTCTCCAGATGGCGCTGCACGGCGCGCGTGATCTCGCAGCGTTCGCCGGCGTGCGCTGCGAGATCGTCGTTGCCAAGCTGGCCAAGCGTGAGTCGCTGTTTTCCCTTGCCGAGGCGCTTGTCCAGCGAGCTGGGCTCATAGCCGAGAAAGTCGACCGCAAGCGCCTCAAGCTCATGTGCGCTGCGAGCCGCGTCGAGCACGTACGACACCAACATGGGATCGTCGCGCAGTCCTCGGACCTCGACGCCGCGGACGGCCAGCGCGGTGATGCAGGTCTTGGCGTCGTGGATAACGAGCGGCAAGGTCTCGTCGGCGAGCGCTGCGGCGAGTTCGAGCGGTAGCGGGGTCGCGCTTTGCGTCAGTGGGTCGCCATGTTCGATGGCAACGCAGACCGGCGCAGGTCCGGCGTCGTCCGCAGTGACGACCGTGATCGCCACGAGCGCCGCGCGAAGCGGATCGGACCCTTCAAGATCGGCGCGGACGACCAAGCCGCCCGATGACCTGGCGGCGTCCAGGACCTCCTGCAAGGCCCCTGGCGTGCTCCAGTGCCATCGTGCAGCGCGCGGGCCTGCCCACGCACCGCCTTGCTCCACCGCGTTTGGCACGTGCGTGCTCGCCTGGGCGGCACTCTTTCTCGCACCGCCCTCGCCCACCGTTGCCAATAGACCCGCGAGGGTGCTGCGAAAGCCGAGCGGTGTGAAGAAGGATTCAAGGGCTTCACGAGATGGGCCCTCATCGCGCAGCTTCTCCAGCTCCAGGGGAAGCGGCAGATCGGACTTGAGCTCGACCAGACGACGACTGAGCCGCGCGGCGTCGGCAAACTCGACGAGGTTCTCGCGCCGCTTCTTCTGCTTGATCTCGCCCGCTGCCGCCGCTGCCAGGATCGCCTCCAAGTTGGAGTAGGCAATCAGCAACTCGGCGGCTGTCTTGGGGCCAATGCCAGGCACGCCGGGGACGTTGTCGGCACTGTCTCCCGTGAGTGCGAGGAGGTCGCCGAGCTGCGCCGGGCGAACGCCCCACTTTTCCGCGACCTCCTCGGCGCCCAACATGCGCCCCTTCATCGCGTCCCAGAGGTGGATCGAGCTATGCCCGTCGGGCACCTCGGTGACCAGCTGCATCAAGTCCTTGTCGCTGCTGACGATCACGACCTCAAGACCGGCCCGATGTCCGGCACAGGCGTAGCTGGCGATCGCATCATCGGCCTCGACGTCGGGGATCTCCACGGAAGGAATGCCGAGTGCTGTGGTTGCGTCGCGCACGAGGCTCAGTTGCGGGACAAGATCCTCGGGCGTCTCGGACCGATTCGCCTTGTACTGCGGGAACCAGGCGTCGCGGAACGAGGGCCCGGGCGCGTCAAACACGGCGACCACGCGCTCGGGCGCGAAATCCTTGCGAAGCGCCTGGATCATGCGCACGTAGCCGTGCACAGCATTCACCGGACGACCATCCGGCGACGTCATGGGTGGCAGGCCGTGATACGCACGAAAGATCAGATTGTAGGCGTCGAGTATGAACAGGCTGCCGGGGCCACCATGCGGTCGCGTCGTCACTGCTGCGTTGTAGCAGCGCAACCACCGGCGCATGCGCGCTCACGCCGGCGCGCCGCTGGCCCCGCGAGCGCGCCCGTCCTCACCGCTGTGTTCGCGAGCGCGCGGCGCCTACAGGTCGCTCTTGTCGCCGTCCCTTTGCGGCTGCGACGCGCGCTCCGACGTCGCGTTCGCGGCATCGCCTCGGGCGGCCGGCGTCGAACCGGTCACGGAGTCCCGTTCGATGATCGTGTTGGGCTGCGAGTCATCCGGTGCCATCACCCAAGTCCCGCTCTCATCATCGTCGAACTCTCCGAGCATCGACCGGCCGGCGTCGTCGGCGTCGTCGCGGTCATCCCGGCCATCGCGATTCATGCGAGCGCTCCGGGGCTCCTCGTCCAAGGATCCCCGACCGCGTCCTTCCCCGACCATGGACTCGCGCGCCTCATCGGCGCGGACGCGCTCGATGAGCTTCTGGGAGCGCCGCCGGGCGTAGAGAAAGATGGTTTGGACCATGCTCGCGGCCGGAACGGCCAGCAACGCGCCGGTGAGGCCGTAAATCTCTTCACCCGCCAGCAGCGCGAAAACCACCACCACCGGGTGGATGTGTGCGCTGCCGCCGATGATTTTGGGATTGAGGAAGTTGGCTTCGACCAGGTGGATGCCAGCGATCCAGGCAAGCATCGCCAGGCCCTTGCTGAGCGCCAGGCTGCCATCGGGTCCCGAGAGCACGGCAAAGAGCAGGATCGGTACGGAAGAGATGATCGTGCCAAAGATCGGGACAAGGCTAAACGCGCCCGCGAGTAGGCCCAGCAGGAGGCTGTACTTGACCTGAAAGATCAGCAATCCGATGTAGGTCAGCGCCCCGTTCACCGCGCAGATCATGAGTTGCCCGCGGATCACGCCCGACATCCCCAGATCGACGCCGCGCAGGATCTCGTCGAAGTCATGCTGATAGTCGATTGCGATCAAGGACCGCATGAATCGCTGAATGCGTTCGAGGTCACCGAGAATAAAGGCCGCGACCATGAACGTGATGACAAAGTTGGTCGCAAAGGTCACAAGGCCGGTGACCAGCGCCTGGATGATCTCGCCGAGCTGACTGGTGAACTCCCGGGCCCGCTCGGCAGCCATTCGGCGCAAGGTCGCCCCGAGATCGAACTTCTTTTTGGGCTGCTGGTGGCCCGGCGCGTTGATCGTCCAGCCGCCATCACCAGTCTCGTGCACGTCGAGCTGGACGCCCTCCAATTGCACCACCAGCGTGCCATCGGGCATGGGTGTCACCCGCAGCTCGGAGTCGGGAGGCGGCCCATCATCCACGGAGGGATCGGATTGGGGCTCCATAAAAGACCCGAGGTTCTCCTCGAACCACGTCGAGACCCGAGGCACCACATCCGTATTGAACTTGGCAACCAGCTCGGGGCCCGACTGTCGCAGGGTCGCCAGCTCGCGCACCAGGGCCGGTGCACCAAAGCCGATAAAGAGTCCGATCGCGCTGAAGATCACCAAGTAGCAGATCGCGATCGCGCCGCCGCGCCCGACGCTGGGCTGCAGTCTGCGCACCGTGGGCGCGAGCATGTACGCGACGATGATCGCGAAGATGAAGGGCACCACGATGTGGCGAAAGAACGCCAACAGCGCGAGCAGGAAGATCAGAAAGCCCCAAAGCCGGCTGAATCGCCGAAGCACGGCCATGAATGTCTCGGCACGCCGCCGCTCGCGGCGTGGCCGTTCCCGCACCTGTGCTGGCGTCGTTGGGGGAGATGGCACGCGCTCGCACGCTAGGGGGTGTCGAGCATCCCGTCAACGCGGCGCCCCACCAGATGCGTTTCTCGGACTCTTTCTGGGTGCTCCCGGGCTGGGCCTCGTGACGGGGGGACGGTATTCTCCCGCTATGTCCGCCTCGAACTCCGATGTGCATCAAGTCGAGTCGCTTTCTGCGCCCCGCTCCAAGGCACGCACGAGGGCCCACGTGGACGGTCGCGCCGTCGGGATGCGGCTGTGCCTCGCGCTCGCCTTCGGCATGGTCACCGGCATCGGCTGCGCAGGTAAGGACGAACCCGATCCTCTCGACGTTGAGCTTGCCAAGGTCCAAAAGGACAAGAAGAGCAAGAAGCCGGCGGAGTGCCACCCTGGCCTGGTGGAGGCCTGTTACTCGGGTCCCAAGGCCACCGCGGGGCGCGGCATGTGCCGCGAGGGCACGCACACCTGTGACGCCAACGGCTATTGGCTCGCCTGCGAAGGCGAGGCTCTGCCGGCGACCATGGAGCTTTGCAACAACAACGACGATGACTGCAACGGCATCGTCGACGATGGCTTCTCGCGCGAAGGCACCAAGTGCTGGGCTGGCGAGGGCGAGTGCAAGGCCACCGGTACCTTCAAGTGCAGCGCCGACGGCTCGAAGTCCGAGTGCAACGCAGTCGCCCTCCCCGGCAAGGCCGAGGTCTGTGACGGTAAGGACAACGACTGCGACGGCAAGATCGACGAGGACATCACCGAGGGTACGGGCGCGACGTGCTCGACCGGCAAAGCCGGCGTCTGTTCGCAGGGCACCAAGCAATGCGCGGGCGGCTCGATCCAGTGTGTTCCCAACAAGGTCGGCACACCCGAGATCTGCGATTCCAAGGCGGACGAGGACTGCGACGGCGAGGTCGACGAGAAGGACTGCGTCCCCGCCGGCGGCTGACCCACGCGGTGGAAGACATCGCAGCCGGCACGACATCGCAGCCAGAGCACCGCACCCGAGAAACAGCAGCGCAGCGACCGCCGCAGCACGACGTATTCGAGCGCACGAGACCCCTTATGGTGTTGATAATTGGGATTGCAGGAGGGAGCGGCGCAGGCAAGACCACGATCGCACGGCGAATTGCCGAGGCCCTGCCGGAAGGTAGCGCGCATCTCCTTGAGCACGACAACTACTACAAGGACCACGCCGAGCTCTCGGACGAGCAGCGTGCGCGGGTCAACTACGATCACCCGGATGCGCTCGACAGCATGTTGCTTGTGGAGCACCTCATCCACCTGCGCGAAGGTAATTCCTGCCAGGTGCCGCACTACGATTTCGCCACGCACCGGCGTCGCACGGAGACCACGCGGCTGGAACCCCGCCCGGTGGTGATCGTGGAGGGGATCTTGGTACTCGCCGACCCGCGGCTCCGCGAACAGTTCGACCTCAAGCTCTTCGTTGATACCGATCCGGACATCCGAGTCCTCCGCCGGGTCCGCCGGGACCTCCTTGAGCGAGGACGCACCTTCGAATCGATCCGCGCCCAGTACTACGAGACCGTACGCCCAATGCACGCGGAGTTCGTCGAGCCCTCGCGCCGCTGCGCGGACCTGATCATTCCCGAGGGTGGCGAAAATAAGGCTGCGCTCGAAGTCATCATCGCGCGCCTGCTGCAAGCCACGGTTGCCTAGCAGGCCGTCGAAAAACTGCGCGGCCGTCCTGCACTGCTCACGGCGTGCAGACGGGGAACTGAGCGCTGCCCGAGGCATCGGCGTTGTCCAACAGCGGAATGCCTTCATCGACAAGCTGGTTGCCTACGACATCCGTGACGCGGAAGGTCAAGGGCCCCTCGCCCATCCCCTGCTCTCGGACGAAGAAGTTGTAGTCGACGCGCGGCACGTCGACGAAGTCCGTACCATCAAAGTACTCGAACTTCACCACGGCGTGGCGATGGTTGCGAAGCTGGACTGCGGTCCACCAGGGGTTGCTGCCGTCCTTAAAGTGATAGACGACCGGGCCAGACACCGGGCATGAGATGTAGGTCCATTCGATCTCGACGCGGCCCGACTCGATGGGGGCGATGAGCTCAAACGCTTCCGGGCTGAGATCGATGTCTCCTTGCGCGCACTCTGGACATTGGTCGACGATGCGGACATCGACCGAGCCATTGGGCCCATCGATGCGGACGCAGGTGCCACACACCGCCGAGCCGGCGTAGTCGACCGCGTTCATCGCCCCGACCATCAGGTCGTTGGGGGTCGCGGGGAAGCTGCAGTTGCCGCTGCCGTCGGCGAATGTGTAGTAGGTCGCCTCGCCCGAGTGCAGCTCGGCGCCCTCGCAGGGGGCGCCGATATCCCCACCATCTTGTCCGCCATCACTCTCATCCTGCGCTGCGTCTCCACAGCCCACCAGTACCAGGGCGGCGCAAGTGAGTCGCGCGATGCGAGGCCAGGCTGTGCTGGGCCGTAACGGGCTGCACGCCCGGATCCCACGTGACGTCAGGCCACCGATGATCTCCGGGCGCGCTGGCATTCCTCAACTATAGAAGCTTTTCGATCGCGGGGCGGAGGCTTTCGGGACCGGTCGTGGGCGCGAAGCGTTCGACCACTCGGCCCTCGCGGTCGACGAGGAACTTGGTGAAGTTCCACTTGATCGCGGTGGTGCCCAGCAGGCCCGGAGCCTCCGTCCGCAGCCAATCAAACACGGGCCAGGCATCGGGGCCGTTGACGTCGCCCTTGGCGAACACGGGAAAGGTGACGCCATAGTTGATCTGGCAAAAGGACTCGATCTCGTCGTCCGAGCCCGGCTCTTGTGCGCCAAACTGATTGGACGGGAAGGCCAACACCACCAAGCCTTTGTCGCCGTAGTCCTTGTAGAGTTGCTCAAGGCCGGCGTACTGCGGCGTGAATCCGCACTTGCTCGCTGTGTTGACGACCAGCACGACCTTGCCGCGAAAGTCCGCGAGGGAGAGCGGCTCGCCGCTCTTGTTGGGCGCCGAGAAGTCGTAGAGCGTACGAGACTTGGATGGAGACGTGTCCATGGGTGCGTACCATGACCGCTGCCCGCGCGAACGCAAGCGGGGCGCTCGCACCCCATCTCCAAGGAGGCCTGGGACGTATTGCCCCAGGCCTCTCTCGCGCGGTCTCAATGGCGCGCTAGTTGAGTGTCGACAGCGTCGCGGAAAGCCCCGGATGCTCGGGATCTTCCTCGATGCCACGTCGCAGCATCGCCTGCGCTTTCGGCTTCTCGCCCAGACCGATGTGCGCGGCGGCGAGGCGCTCGTAGATGTCACCGCGCCGCAACAAACCGGATTGGTCTGCGTTCTGCAGGAGCATCGTTCGATAGATCTTCAGGGCATCTGCCCAGCGAGCGGCGCGCTCGTAGGCTTGGCCGAGATAGATCATGGTCTCGACTGAGGTCGAGTCGATCTTAAAGGATGCCTCGAACTGAGTCAGGGCCGCCGCATCGTCGCCGCGGTGCAGCGAGACACGTGCCAATCGCGTCGAATAATGCGCGAGTGACTTGTCGCGCTTGTTCTTCTGCGACACCACATCGATGAGCCACTCGTACATCGGACCGGCTTCCTCAAGGCTCCCCGAAGAGAACAGCGCGTCGGCAATGCGGCGGTTAACCTCGACGTCCTCGTTAACCTCCTCGTAGATCTTGGCCAGGATCGCCAGCGCACGATCCGGATCGCCGAGCCGCTCGGTGATGATGTCGACCTGCTCGAGCGCGATACTTCGGCGCTCATCCGCATCCTCGGTCTGCGACGCACGGAGATCGAGCAGCGAGACCAGCGTCTGCCAGCGCCCGCTTGCTTTGGCGATTTCCAGCAGCGCGTCGGCGGCCTCATGATCGGTCGGATCGAGTTGCAACGCGCGCTCAAGCTGCGTGACCTTCGACGCTTCGTCCGGGGCAAGTGCGGCGAGACGGCGCGCGAGCGCAGCCCCCTCCTTACCCGTGGGATTGGTCTCCGCTGCACGCTGAAGCGTGAGCCGCATCGCACCCTCATCCCCACGTGCTTCGTAGACATCGGCGAGCGCAAGGAGAGCCGGCGCGTAGTTGGGATCCACGTCCAAGAGTTCGGTCAGGATCTCCTGGGCGCGCTCGGCATCTTGGAGCTCACGGGCGAGCAGACCGGCCAATCGTGAGGCGGCCGGTCGTAAGACCTCAAGCTGGCCGCTCATGCGCGCCGCCGCGACGCGGTCCTCGAGAAGGCTCGCCAAGTCGCCCCAGGCCTCTTCGGACGTGAAGAGGCGCTCGAGCGCGGCCTCGGTGCTCGCACGGCCGGGGGCCTCCATGAGGACACGTCGATGGATCTCGATCGCGTCCTGCACGTCTTGGAGTCGGTTCTCCGCCAGCTTGGCCATTGCATCGAGGATCGCGAAGCGGTCGTCGCCGCTGGCGCGGTCGGCTCTGCGCTCCATCAGCTCGCGCAGCTCGCCCCACTGCTCGGTCGCTCGGAAGAGCGCCTCAAGCTCCATGATCGCGACGTCCTGTAGCGTCTCGCTCTCCAGCAGGTCGCGATAGGCAGATACCGCGTCTTCCACCCGTGCGCGCTTGGGGATGCCTGCGAGCACCCGGGCGAGCGTAAGCCGCATCGCGTCGCGCGCGTCATCAGGGCAGTTGAGGAGGCGACGTTCCAGAGCCTCGGCGTAGGCGGTTCCGTCGCCGGCCTCTTCAAGCAGGCGAAGCAGCGCGTCCCAGCCTTGCGCGTCGTTGTCGTCGGCGTCGATGAGCGCGCGCAGGTCCTCAATCGCGAGCGCCTTGTCGCCGCGTTGATGCGCGTTCGCGGCGGCCTGGCCCCATCGCTGCGCCGCGCGGGCCGGCGTCGCTGCGTGGCGGGCCGCGAGCGCGAGCGCACCGTGGGCCCAGACCGCGTCGCCCGACGCCTCCGCACATTCACACCATGCGTCGAGGAGTTCTTCGGCACGTGGATCCTCGAGCTGCGCAGAGATTTCCTCTCCGAGGAGATCACGGACCTCGGAGTACTGTCCGAGGCGCAGACCCAGCAGGCGCAGGCCGAAGACCACGAGCTCAAAGGGGCAACGGCCGCGCGCACGGGCAGCCGTGATGGCTTGCGTGGTGAGCTGCCCTCCACGTGCGGCGAGTTCGGGGGCCTCGCACAGGTTGGCGAAAGCTCCGATCGCCCCCTCGCCTTCCGGATCGGCCGAGAGCCAGCCTCCATACGCCTCAAGGACTTCGGCGGCGGGTGCATTGGCAGCATAGAGCTGTTCGGCGAGCGCTTTGAGCAACTCGGCGCGGCGATCGTCGTCCATGCCGCCGCCGGTCCGAAGCCGAATCTGGGTGATCTTGGCCATGCCCGACTGATCCCCACTCGCCGCATACACGCTCTCCAGCGCGTCGAGCAGCGCGGTGCTCGGTGCGGGACTGTTCTCCAGCACGTACTCCATGCCACGGAGCGCCGCTCGGCCCAGGACGACGGCCTCCTCATCTCGGGAGGCCTCGACCAGTTCCGACGCCTCAATCAACGCAGCCGCGGCGTCATCCAGACGCTGCGCGTGGATCCGCACCTCTCCGAGCTGGATGTAGAGCCGAGCCTGCGCGATCGAGTCGAGCCCTAGCTCGAGGTGAGCACGAATCGCGCGCTCGGCCAACAATGGATCGCTTGCCTGAGTGGCGAGCGCAGCGAGTCGCTCGAGTGCCGCAGGGTCACTGAGACCTGCGTCGAGCAGGCCAATGAGCGGCTGGCTGGCGCGCGCAGCGTCGCCGAGCATGTCCTGCGCCGCGCTCGACGCGTGCATCGCCAAGGCCACGCGCAGCTCAGGCTCACGGGGACTTCCATCTGCCAGCGTGGGTCCGCTGCGCTCCGACAGATCCTGGATCTGCTCGCTGACCTGACCCAACTCTTGTGCCAAGCGAAGCGTCGCAGATACGATGCCTTCCAGCTCATCGATCGGCGTCAAATCGAGCAGCATCCGCGTCGATTCCAAGGCCCCGCTCACGTCGTGGAGACGCTCATAGCGAATCCCCGCAAGTTCGCGCAGTGCGTCGAGACGCTCCGCGGCGTCGCCAGTCAACCGGCAGCGAGCCTCCAAGACTTGCGCCAGTGCTGCAAAGCCACCTTGAGATTCGAGCACCGGGCGAACGGTCTGGGTCGCGAACTCAGAGGCATCGGGATCCGCGGCGAGGCGAACCAGCGCCGCGGTCGCGCGCGCGTCCGAAGGATCGGCTTGCAACGCGATGCCATAGCGCTCCACGGCCGCGGCCACGTCGACCAGGGAGCGCTCCAAGATCTCTGCTGCGTCGCCGTGGAGGGCAGCCTGCGCGGCCCCCTGGGCCAGTGCCGCTCGCTCACCGATGACCTCGACGGCCTCCCCCCAACGCTCAAGCGTTCGCAGTGCGACGTCGAGCTGTGCGAGCGCATCAACATCGGTCGGATGTTCGCCGAGCAGGGATCGCAGGACCTCCACTTCGGCGCCGCGATCGCCGGTCTGCTCGCGGTGGACCGCTGCAAGTCGGCGGCGAAGATCCAATCGCTCCGTGACCGCCGCGGTGGTCCCAGCGTCCGCACCGCTCATACCGCCGCTCTCAGAGACCGCGATACGCCGCTCCAACATATCGATGAGCTTGGGCGCGTTGCCGGCCTTCTCATAGATCGCGCTGAGCTTCTTGAGTGCTTCGCCGTCGCTTGAGTCGACCTCAAGCAGGCGCGTCCAGCTGCGCTGGGCCTTCTCTTCGTCCTTCAGTCGATCCTCGTAGAGTCGCGCGAGGCGGCGCAAGAGATCGACGCGTTGTTCGTCGTCTTCGCTCGCTTCGATACGCTCCTCAAGCACGGCCGCCAGTGCGGTCGGATCGCCGGCACCGCGCAGCGACTGGTCGAGAAGCGCGAGCGCATCTGGATCGTTGGCACGCAGTTCAAGCGAGGCGCGCGCGAGACGTGCCGCGTCCTCGTTGAGTTCTGCCTTCAGCGCGCGTGACGAAGCTGCGATCAGTAGGTTCGCGCGGCGGTCGACGTCGTTGGCCAGTGCCTCCGAAGCGGCTGCCTGCTCAAGGACTGCGGCGAAGGGCTGGTGCGCGTTGTATTTGTCGACCAGTGCCGCGGCCGCGGCGTCGAGCTCTGTGAGGCACGACTCGGGGCCGGGCTCAGCAAGTGCGCGGGCAAGCGCGTTGAAGGCATCGTCCGCGCCACCGTCCCGCGCGCTGTGCAGCTCTGCGAGCCGCAAGTAGAGCTGGTGCCGACGCTCAGGGTCCGTGCTCTGACTCAGGCGCCACTCCGAGATCTCGACGAGGCGGGTGATGTGCGCCTTGTCGACATAGATCGGCTCAAGGATGTCGACCGCGCGGAGGCGATGAGACTCGTGCGCGGCGGCGACGGACTCCAAGAAGTCCATCGCACCTGCGTCGGCCGGGCGCTCCCCGAGCAAGGTCTCGATCGTATCGAGTGCAGCGGTGGCGTCCTCCAGCCCACTGAGTTCCAGTCGCGCGGCCCGGAGGTACCACTCAGCGCGTGCCTCGGGGTCCTCACTGCGGACGATCCGCTCGCGGTAGAGTTCGAGCAACTCGGCCCAGCGCGCCGAGGACTCCAGCGTGCTCTCAAGGGTCGCGCGAGCCCACTCGTGATCAGGGCGCAGCTCCAGCAGACGCGTGAGCGCGCGGACGGCTTCCTCCTTGTCGCCCAGCACGTCGAGCGCCACCGTGGCGACCCGGACCAGGGACTCGGTCTGTCGACCTTCGTCGAGCGAGTCGTTGGCGACGCGCCAGTACGCGCGCACCAGCTCTTCCCACTGCTCGGCAGCCGTCAGACAGCGCTCATAGGTCTCAAACAGCGAGGGGTCGTCGGGATAGGCCGAGACCAGGCTGCCGTAGAGCGGCGCCGCCTTTGCGGCGTTGCGCAGCGTCGGACTCAACCACAGGTCCGCAGCCTCGCGGGCAATGACCAGGTAGCGTTCGTCACCCGGATCTGCGGCTCCATCGACCACGCTGGTGAGAATTTCGGCGTAGCGCGCCTGTGCCGCCAAGACGTTGGCGAGACGCGAGATTTGGCCGCGAACCTCTCGACTGACCGGGTCCATCGCCAAGATCCGCGTGTAGGTCTCAAAGGCGCGCTCAAGATCCTCGATCTGCTCTTCTTCGAGCTTGGCGATCTTGTGGAGGATTGCGATCCGGTCCTCGTCGGATGCGGCTTCTGCAAGGCGAATCTCTTGAATCTTGGAAAGCCGGCGCCAATCCTGAATTCCCGCGAAGATCGGCTCAAGCACGTCCGCTGCGCGGGCCCGCATGTTCTCGTCTTCCAAGTAGCGGTCGAGCTCGTCGGTGCCGACGGTGTGATCAGGATCGAGTCGGAGCGCCGCGCTAAGGTGTGAGAGTCCCTCATCCGGGTCGTTGAGGTGGCTGCCAAAGAGCCGTCCGAGGCGAAGGTGCGTCTCGACGCGGGCCCGCCCTTTGAGACGGCCGAGCTTGCGCGCGAGCACGCCTGCCAGCTCGCGATAGCGGCCGGTCGCCTCGTAGAGCGGCTCCATGACGGCCTGGACCTCGGCGCGATCGAGCGCCTCGCTGGAGAGGCGCTCATAGAGCGCGAGCGCTCGCTCGGGATCGCTGAGGTTGTTGCGGTGGATATCCGCCGTGCGCGTCAGAAGGCTGTCCCGCTCGCTGACGACATCTGTCCGCTCCGCGCGACGCTCCAAGAGCTCAGCCAGCGCGCGATGATCGTTGTTGCGCAGCAAGATACGCTCAAGCATCTGCGAGGCGTGTGCGTCATCGGGCGAGGTCTCCAAGATCCGCGCGAAGGCTGTGCGCGCCTCGTCCGTTCGTCCCAGGCGCTCGAACGCGGTCGTGCCGATCTCTCGGAGCACCCGCTTTTGCAGCTCCGCGTCGAGGATATGGTCCACCGTCCTTAGGTACGCCGACAGCAGCGCTTCGGCCCGTTCGGGCTCCGCGCCGAGCCGCTCGATCTTGCTGAGGATCTCCGCCAGTTCGGGCTGGTCGCCGGCCTCGGTGAGTGCTTCTGCAAGCACGCCGAACGCACGGTCGGCGGCCCCGAGCCGGTCTTCCATGGTCGCGGCGACCTTGAGCAGGGCCTGCAGCCGTCGTCGGCCGGAGGGCTGCTTGCGCGCAGCGAGTTCTTGCAGCGACAAGAGCTGCTCCCAGTTTTGCTCCGCCTCGTACAGAGGCGTGAGGATCCGGGTCGCGCGCTCACGGGTGTCCTCGCTGTCAAGATGCGTGGCCACCAGGCCGCGCGCGCGTGAGTCGAGCGGCGAGAGATCCAAGACTCGCTTGAGAAGATCAAGCGCATCACCGGCACGGCCGAGCTTCTCGCCCACGACCTGGGCGGTCTCATTGAGCAGGGCCACCCGCTCCGCGTCCTTGTCCGCAAGCGCCGTGAGCCGCCGCAATGCGTCTTCGACGTCCGCCCAGCGCTGCGCACCCTCGTGAATCTGCTTGAGCTGCGTCAGTGCGTAGACCGACTCCTCTCGGGCCACGCGAAGGTCGAGGACGCTTTGGAACGACGAGACCGCGGCATCGCCATCCGCCAATCGCCCGCGCTGGATGTCACCGACACGGCGCCACAGCCCGGCGAGGGTGCGCGCGTCAGTGGTCACGCCGATGCGATGACGCAGGACGTCGCACAGTCGCTCCCACTCTTCTTCGTCCTTAAAGAGCTTCTCGAGCGCGTCGAGGGCCTTGAGATTTGCGGGCTCGATATCGAGCACCTCGCTGTACGTCAGCGCCGCGCCGACGCGATCGTGCAGGTACTCAAGCTGGTAGCGCGCGATATCGAGGCGGATCTTGCATTGCTCGCTGGACGCATCGACAAAGCGCAGGAGTTCGCGCTGCGTACGAACCAGGGAAATGAAGTCGCCGTGCTCGAGGTGCAGGCGGCACAACGCCGTGACGGTGCGACGGGCCTGGTCCGCGTCCGGGGGATCGAGATCCAAGAGACGCTGGTAGTCACGTGCGGCACCGTGGGAGTCGTCGAGCTCGCGGTCGCGCAGCTCGGCCGTGCGTCCGAGCAGATCGAGGCGCTGAGTGCGATCCGAGGCAAGCGTGTCGCCATCGAGGACCTTGGAGTACGCATCGATGAGATCTTGGAAGCGACCATATGCCCGGCCGAGCCGGCTCAGTTCGCGCAACGAGTCGGCGCGCCGGGGATCAAGCAAATAGGCGTCGCGTACGACGTCAAATGCGGTCGCACCGTCCTTGAACTCGTGTTCTTCGGTCTTGGCGATCTCCAGCAGGATGCCGGTCGCCTCGTCCATGTCGCCGCGCTCTTCGGCAAGCCGACGGCGCACGTGCAGCGCACGGATGCGACCGCGATGGTCGCCCATGCGCACGTAGATTGGCTCAAGCAGCGAAACCACCTGAGACTGCACCTCGCTGATGTCGAGGAGCTCCTCAAGGAGCGCGCGCGCCTCGGCGTGATCGGGCGCCTCAAGCACCAGCGGACCGAGGAGGTCGACGGCACCAAATGCGTCCTGAAGGTCCGCGATACGGACCTGTGCACGGCGACAGGTCAGCCCGCGTCGACGGACCGGGTCTTCGGTCAGCTCCGCCCAACGACCGAGGAGCTCCTCCAGCTTCTCGCGGTCGACGGTTTCGCGGCTCTGGTCATACATCGCCGCCAGCAGCTTGATGGTCGGAATGTCGTCCGGGACGAGATCGAGGAGTTCCTCCGCTGTGCGGACGGCAAGCGGCCGGTCCGAAAGTGGGCCGCTCGCGAGTTCGATCATGTGGGTTAGCAGCTCGCGTTGTTCGCGAGGATTGAAGACGACATCGACACGATGCCGATAGAGCGAAAACAGCTCGGCGGGTACGCCTCGTTGCTTGAGCAGCCGCTCGAGGGACTCGTAGGCAAGCTGGTGGGTCTCGTCGATCTCCAAGACCTTGCGAAAACTGGCTTCGGCGTCGGTCGGCCGCCCCAGGTCATCACGCTGCATCGCGGCGAGTTCCAGCAGGAGATCGCGGCGCAAGGCCATCTCCGTGCGGTCTACAGGGGCTCCCTGGGCCTCCGCCGCAGCCGCGCGTGATGCCAGCCGGGTCAACGCGGCGTCGTATTGTTGGGCGACGTCGGCCATCATGCCTTGCTCTTTGGCGAAGCGCGTCAGCACCTGGCGGGTGTCCCAGTCGCCAGGATTGCTGGCGAAGAGCTCGCCATAGATGCGGGTCGCATCTGCCTTGCGCTCCGGCATCTTGCTGTAGATGCCTGCAAGCTGGCGCATCTGATCATGGCGGGAGGTTCCGTCACTCGACTCTCCCTCCGCGGCCGCGGCCACGATGATCTCCATGAGTTCGGCCTCGCGCGCCTTGTCGTCGGTGCGGCGGTAGTAGCCAAGCAGGCCCTTGGCAACGCGAAGCCCAAGGGTGGGCTCGGCGCGGCGCACCTCCTCAAGGAGTTGGGCCGCCGCGGTGTTGTTGGGGTCATCGTCGAGGACGGCAAGCAGATCGTCGCACGCAAGATCGTACTGGTGCAGCCGCGTCGCGCGGACCTTACCCAACTCGAGGCGAAGCGGCAGCCGTGAGAGATTCTGCGCGCTGATCTCCAGCTTGGTTGCCAGCACATCGCACAGCGCTGCCCACTCGCCGCGCTTGCGGTAGATGTCGATCAAGGTATCGAGCGCGGCGACGTCACCAGGCGCCAGCTCAAGCAATGCACGCAGGGATGCCACCGCGGCGTCAAGATCGCCGAGCTGGTCCTGCGCAAGTCGAGCGAGGGTTCGCAGCGTCGTCATCCGACGATCGCGGTCGTTCTCGACCTCCAGTCGCTTGCGAAGGATGCTCGCGAGGTCGTCCCAACGTCGCGTCGAGGTGTAGATCTGCTCAAGGGCCGAGATGGCCTCATTGTTGGTGGGATCGGCCTCGACGATGCGCCGGAAGTAGCGCTGCGCGTCATCTGGCTTAAAGAGCTTGTCGCGCGCAATCACGGCCAACTTGGCCAAGAGCGCAAGGCGCTCTCCCTCATCGGTGCCCGGCGACACGATGCGGTCTTCGAAGATCGCGGTCAGCTCGTCCCACGCGTCGCTGGCCTCAGCGGCAGCTTCGAGACGCGAGCGGAGCACTTCGTCGCTCGGCATCAAGGTGAACGCCTTGGCTGCCCACTGGAACGTCAGCGCCGGAGAATGGAGGTTCTCGTCCGCAACGCGACGCAGTGCATCGACAAGATCGAGACGCTCTGCCAGATCCGTCGCGCTGGTGTAGAGCGCCTCCAGCGTGCCCATCAGGCGGCCCCAGTTGCCTTGTTCGCGGTAGATCGGCAAGAGCTCACGGGCAACCGCAAAGTTGTCGGGCTGGATCGCGAGGGTGCGCTCGAGTGCCTTGACCGCGCGCTCGGGCTGGCCGAGTTCTTCGCGGCAGAGCCGGGCGACGCGCTGGTATAGCTCGACGCGCTGCTCGATGTCGGTGACGCGATCGGCGGCGCCCTGCAGAGTCTCGACGAGGGACGAAAGCTTGCCCTGCTCGCGGAACAACTCGGTAAGTTCGTCCCATTTCGCTTCGGCGATGTAGAGGTCACGCAGCGTTCGGGTCGACTTGTCGTGCCCAGGCGCGAGACGCAGATGCTCGCGCAGCACGGCGATCGCCGGCGCACTCAGGCGAAGTCGTTCGGTGTAGACCGAGGCCAGCGCGCTGAGGATCCGCATCGCGCGTTGCGGATCATCGCCAATGGCGAGCTGACGATGCAGGACCTCGGCCAGCTCAGCCCAACGTGACTCGCGCTCGTAGAGGCGGCCGAGGGCATTGAGCGCCACGTCCTGGTCACCGTGATGCTCAAGGACCGCGTTCCAGTCAGCGATTGCTTCCCGTCGATCGCCAAGCTTGTCTTCGCTGAGCTTGGCGAGTTCGATGCGGACCGCCAGGGCCTCTTCCGCCTGCAGATGGGTGAGTTCCTCACGGCGCAACGAGATCAGGGCGCGCCAGTCACGGCGCTGCTCGTGAATCTTCGCGAGTGTCTCGCGAGACTCCTTGTCGGTGGGACGCAGCGTGGCGATCGACGCAAGTGGCTCTAATGCGCGTTGGGGATTGCCGAGCTTGTCGATCCAAAGCGCGGCGATCTTGCGCAGCACCTCGATGCGCGCGTCTTGGTCGCCACGCTCGACGGCCAGCGCTTCCATGCGATTGTAGATGCCCAGCAGATCGTTAAATCGATTCGCCCGCATGAAGGTCTCGGCGAGCGACGCCAGACTGGGCTCATGTGTGGGATCGATGTCCAGGATGCGCTGCAGCGTCGTGAGAGCCATCGCGTCAAGACGCAGCTGGTCACGGTAGAGGTCCGCGATCTCAAGCAGCTTCGCAACCCGAGTCGCGGTCTGTCCCGGCTCATCAGGAAGCTGATCGAACTCCTCTTTGAGGAGCTCCACCAGTGCAGTCCACTTGCCGCCCTCACGATAGAGCTTGCGCAGCTGCTCATGCGCGCGCGGATCAGGGCTTTCGCGCAGCGCTGAACGCCAGACCTCGATCGCACGGTCGACACTCTTGAGACGCTCGCGGGCAAGCTCTGCCATCTCCAGCGCGAGCTCGTAGCGCGCGTTGACGTCCGTTTCTGCGCGGCGCGCCTGCATGAGGACTTGGAGAAGCTGACTGGCGTCCGCCTCGGTGTTGAAGAGATCGCGATAAAATTCGAGTACGCGCGCGTCGGCGGGGGCGGTTCGGCGCGCGCGACGGAAGTAGGGTTCGGCCGCCTTGGCGCTGCCACCGAGCAACCACACAGCCTCGCCCGTCAGCAGTGCAACCTGGTTGCCCGCGTCTTCCTTGGAGGCGCGCTGCGCAGAGGCCTTGGCGAACTCGACCAGATCGGCGTTGGATTGCCCATCGAGCCGTGCCGACGCGAGCGCGAGTGCGAGGCCTTCGGCATCGTTGGGATCGGCCTTGAGTCGGGCACGCGCGGCGGCGCCATCGACTCCGCCGAGTGCCTCGCGGAGAACATCGGTGGAAATCTTGCCGCGTAGATGAGACAGGAGTGCAGCTTGTGCGTCGGCCATGAGATCCTCGTGACGACGATTCGAGCGCCGGGGGCACGCTCGAATCTCGCGCGGACTCCATCGTACGCGCCTCGGGCCGCCGCGTTCAACCTAGTTCGCGCGACAAGTTCGAGACAGCCATAGGACGTCGAAGCGCGGCCCGGTGCGCCTCGGGTCGCGGGCAACCATCTCGCATGATGGGCGCGGGCGGACGCTTGAGCGTCGCATCCTGCGATTCGGCGCGCCCCTAGGGCGCGCGCAGAATCGCGAGGACAGCAGCCGCGGCCGCGCTCACATTCAGTGAGCCTAAAGTTCCCCCGGCGGGGATTGACAGCAGGTAGTCGCAGTGCTCGCGCGTGAGTCGACGAATCCCCTGCTCCTCGCTCCCCATCACAAGGACGATGCGATCGGGCAGCTTGGTGGAGAGCGAGTACATCGACTCCCCACCCTCGACCACGGTCCCGACAATCCAGTAGTCCTGCTCGCGCAACTGGGTGAGCGCACGGCTGAGGTTGGTGACCGCGCAGAGCGGAAGTCGCTCGGTCGCGCCGGCCGAGGCTCGGATCGCGGCGGGGCTCAGCGCCGCGGAGCGGTCCCTCGCCCAAAATGCCCCGCCGGCCCCAAAGACTTCGGCCGAGCGCAATATCGCCCCGAGGTTGCGCGGGTCGACGACCCCGTCCAGGGCGACGAGGACCTGCCGGCCCGTCGTCGTTTCGTAGCGGCGCTGTGCGGCCTCAAAGAGGTCCTCGATGTCCTCAAGCAGCGGCGATCGAGCCAGCGCGAGCACACCTCGGGAGAAGTCGGGTGGCGCATAGTCGGCGAGCAGGTCCGGCGCAACCCTTCGAACCTTGATGGGGGCGACGACCGGGCCGGTGCGACCCGACGCGCTGGCGAGCTCGGCGACGAGCTGATCGAGCTCTTCAAACGTGCGCCGCTCGTCGATCAGCACGACCTCGACGCGCTCGGGTGCTCCACGGACGAGCTCGAACACCGCCCGCTCGCCGCACACGATATGTGCGCCCTCCCCTCGCTTGTTTTGCGGGCGGGCGGGCTCGGAGCCCGCCCCGCGCCCGCGTCGACCGGCGTGTCGTGGCCCATCACGGCGCGATTGGGACAATGTGGCCTCCTTGTGCGCGAATCAGCGCGGGCACGAGAGGTCCCTTCTTGACGCCAACCGCACGGGCCAAGGCCTGCCACACGAGCAGCGCCTGGTCGCCGGGTTGCTTGCCCTCGCGTTCGAAATAGGCGTTGACGAAGGCGGCGTCGTCCTCCGTCGCGACCGCCGCCGGGGAGAGGGCCACGCCTTGCAGCGCCTCGTGCCCTGGGCCGACGTCCTGCGAGGAGAATCCCTCTGCGGTACTTAGCATGAGCAGCGCCGAGGCATCGAGGACCTTGCCCGACCTTCGTAGCTGGCGCGCGATCAGATCCACACGTGGCATCGCATCGCCGACCAAGATCGCGACGCTTCCCTCCGCTTTGCTGTCCTTCCACGCCGCCTCCACACCCGCGAGCACGGGCGCGAAGGAGGTCGTGCTTGCCTCGTACGCCGCAACGCTGAAGGTCAATCCCTGCTTGTCCGCGCGCGTCTTGGCCGCAGCGCGCACGCGCTCGCCGTAGGGATTGTTCGGCACCAACACGACCAGCGAGCGGCGCCCCTGGGCCTTGGCGTAGTCGATGAGCGCATCGACACGCGCTTCGAGGGTCGCACCGCTCCCCTCGGCCCCCTTGCTCGCTTCACCTGGCACCTGCAGCGGCACGCCCACCTTGGCAGCGGCGGCCACGTTCGGGGCGCCCACGGGACCGACGACGATCGCGGCGCCGCGCCGCTTGAGCTCGCGCACGGCTTCGCTCGCGAGTTCGGGCGTGGAGCCGGCGTCCTGAAAGATCAGGTCGAAGCCGACGCGCGCGCTGAGGACCGCCGAGGCGGCAGCGACGGCTGCGAGTTGCGGATCGGCCAGTCCCGCGAGCGTGCCGCTGCGCGGCAGCGCCACACCGACGCGCAACCGGGGTGGCGAGCAGGCTGCGAGCCAAATCGGCCCTTCCGCGGGCGACGACTTCTCGATCACGCGCGCCAAACAATCCACCGCGACCGACGCCCGCATACCCTTTGCCAGGGCCGCGAGCGCCGTCGCGGAGACAGACGTACGCAAGTTCGCAATGCGGTGCTCGCAGTACGCCGCGCTCGCGCTGCCTTCGGGGAGCAGCTCACGCCAAAGTGCGAACGCCTTGAGTGCCTGTGCGGGCTTGTCGGTGCGATCCCATGCGGCAGCTCGCGCGCCGCGGAGCTCAAGCGTGCCGATCTTTGCGTTCGCATCGAGCTCATCGAGAAGCTGCAGCGCGACCATTGGGTCGCCGCTGCGGGCATGGGCGAGCGCGAGCAGCCGCTGGAGATCGCGGCCGGTATCGGTCGCGCGGCTCCCGTCGTCGAGCAGTGCGAGCGCTTCGCTGGCCGACTGGATCACGGTCGAGTCCCCACCGCGCAGCCATGCGTTGTGGGCCAAGGCCGAAAGTGCGGCGATCCGCAGGTCCTCATCCCCTTGTGCCGCCAAGATCTCGCGCGCGATGCCGTCGAGCTCTTCACCGGCGGGATCGGCCTGCTGTGCAGCTTGCAGGCGCTGGTAGGCCGCTCGGTCTTCTTCGCTCAGTCGAGCGGGCTCGACCACGCCCGTCCCGGCCGACGCGGGCGCGTGTCGACAACTGACCGCCAGCACTGCGAGCACCGGCAGCACGGCCCAGCGCGACCGACTGCGCGCTGCCTCGCCGCGCGTACGCGACATCGTCCGCAGCGCGCATGCGTCGGTCGGCCGCGAGGGAGATGAGCGCACCTCGTCGGCGGCCCAGCGCGCGCTGAGGTCGCCTGCTGCCATGCGTTCGTGGGGCCGTGCCATGGCGGCGATGCTATGTCGCCCGCCGCGAAGGGCCAAAAGATCGACCACGAGGGGACGTGCAGCGCCGGTCCACATCGCGCCGGCGCACCGTGCTATATCGGCCTGGTGGACGACGACCACGACAATGACGACCGTGGCTACGGCGAAAAGAGCCGCTACGGCGCCCATCTTGATCGTGGCTGGGACCTCCTCGGTCGCGGCGACTACGTGCGCGCACGCGCGTCCGCTCAAGCCGCGCTGGGCCTTGAACAGGACGGGGCGCCTGATGCGCACATGCTCGTGGCGGCCATCGAGGTCGCTGAGGGACGACCGGCAGAGGCCGCCGCCGCCTACCAACGCGCGATCGCGGTCGATCCCGAGTACCCCGAACCCTACCTCGCGCTCGCGCAGGTACAGCTCCTCGATCTTGGCGATTTTGATCGGGCGGCCGAGACCTGCACCGAGGCACTCTCGCTCGAGCATCTCATGCCGATCGAGCGAATCGACGCCACGACCATGCTCTGCGAGACCGCGCTGAGACAAGGCCGAACACAGGCGCCCGCGACCCTACTGGAGAGCCTCGGTGAGATGTCGCTACTCATCGACCTCTTGGAGGCGGTCGCGCTGCGCCAGCAAGCGGCCGCGCACGGCGATGTCGAGAGCAGCGCACAGTCCAAGGTCACCTCGATCCGAGCCCGAACCAAGCGCGCGGCTCGACAGCACGACGAAGCGGTCGAAAGCGCGGTTGCCGATCTTCTCAACCTGCCTGCCGGCATGTTCGAGAGTGATGAGTTAGAGGACACGATTGAGCGCAGCCTCTTTCTCGCGGTTCGGACCGCTCGACTGTTCCTTGACGTGGGCAAGCCTGCGCGCGCCCGCACCTTGGTGGAACTGGTCACTCGAATCACGCCCGATGACGCCGACGCGTGGTCCTTCATGATGGAGGCCCGCATGGATCTCGGCGAGCCACGCGGCTCGGTGCTTGCGGCGCTGCAGAGCTATCGCGCGGAGAGCCTCGAGGAGATGCCCGCATGGGCGCCCAGCGCCGCGGACCTGCATCGTCGCGTGATCGAAATCCTCGCGGAAGTTCCCGCGCGCTACCTCCAGCGCCCGGACGAACCCGAGGCAAATCTGGTCGTGCTGGTGCACGAGTCGCCCGCGCTCGAGTTGGTCTTGGAGGGGATCGATCCGCGCGCGATGGTGCTCGCGCTCGGACTGCGTCAGCACGGAGACCAAGAGACTGCCTTGACCGGCATCTCGATCTATCGCCGCAACCTCGTGCGCGCGAGTCACAACATCGAGGAGTTCGAGCGCGAGCTGGATCGCTCGCTGCGCGAAGAGCTTGCGGCGTTCTATCAACTCCCCGATCTCGAGCGCATCCAACTCGGTTTGCTCCCGATCGGCGCGGGCCACGACTCTGTGTTCTCGGCGTCTCCGATCCATGCCCCCGCCGCGGCGGGCGTCGCCAACGATGGCGTACTGCCTCACGACGCAAGCGCGAGCGGTCCCGGCAAGAAGGCCTCGCAGGCGCGAACCAAGCACAAATCCGCAACGGCCGCGGGCAAGGACGGAGCGCTCAGCCGCGGACAGGTCAAGAGTGCGGGTCGTTCCAACCGCGCCGCAACCAGTCAAGCCGCAGGCTCGCCCTCCGTACGCGAAACAGTCGAGCGGCAGGAGGATGTCCCCGTCCCACCGGTCGGCGACGCGCTCGCAACGGACGGCCTCGGCGCGGCAAGCCCTGCGTCCGCCGACGACAAAAGCGCCAACAAGAGCGACAACGGCGACATCGGCAGCCCAGCAGCGGCCAGCAGTGCCAAGCTCTCGGCCTCGCACGAGGCCGCGCTCAAGAAGCTCTCGCGCAAGCGGACGCGGCAAGACTCCTGAGCTGACGCCCGGAGCCTTGCTCGACTTTTGTGTGTCCGCTGGGGGCCCCGCAGCGCCGCCGATCGACGGCCTGGCGGGGCCTTGCAAGGGCTACTTGCGGGCGAAGGGAGAGAGCACGTCGATTTGGAGCGTGCGACGGGCGTTCGCCTCGGTGTCTTGCACCAAGTAGAGCTCGTCGAGGCGCAGGCTGAGGATCTGCGCGAGCTTCCACAGGAACTTCACGCCGATCTGCGGCTCACTGCGCAAGAGCTCGTGGAAGGGCTCGCGCTCCAGTCGAAGGAGGCGGCAGCTCTCTTCCGCAACCACTGACGCGGACCGCGGCCGCCGTGACAGCAGCGCCATTTCACCAAAGTGCGAGCCCGCGTTGAGGTGAGCGAGACGCTTTCCGCCGCGCGAAACCGTCAGCGCTCCTTCGACGATGACGAAGAGTCCCTCACTATTGTCGCCCTCGCGGATGACCACGGCCCCCGGTCCATAGTCTTCCGAGCGGAACGCGTTGAGGAGGATGACCAACTCGCGCATGTCCAGGTCGAGGAAGAGCGCGATGTAGCGCAACGTGTCGATGTTGGCCTTGACCTCTTGCTGGCGCGCAATGTCGGCAGCGGGCGCCGTACCGTCGGCGTGTGCGCGGACGACCACCGCAGAGATATTGTCCTTGCCGCCGCGTTCGTTGGACTGCTCGATCAGTGTGTCGGCGATCTGGTCGAACGCCGGCACACTCAGAAATCGTGCGAGTTCCAGGCTGTCCTCGAAATATCCGTGCAGACCGTCCGAAGCCAGCAGGTAGGTGTCGCCCGTGAGCACGTCGAAGACCATGGTATCGGGGGCAACCGAGGCCTGGATGCCAACGGCGCGCGTCACCATATGGGCGTAGGGGCTTGAGGCAGCGTCTTCCATGCGCATCACCCCATGCTTGACCGCCTCGTTGAGGTAGGTGTGATCCTCGGAGAGTTGGTGAATCACACCGTCACGTACGAGGTAGAGTCGCGAGTCACCGACGTGGGCCATGAAACCCTTGCCGTTGACGACCAAGAGCGCCGTACAGGTCGTTCCCATACCGTGCTTGCCGCGCTCTTTGCTCGCGAGGTCGAAGACCGCGTGAGAAGCCTGATCCACCGCCCAGTACATGAGCTGGCGCAGGTGCAGCGCACGTTCTTCGCTGCCGTCAAAGGCGTCGATCAGATCGCGGCGTTGGCCGACGAGCTCCGCCAGCGTCGTCG
>CAZVEM010000034.1:0-27322 GCA_964626165.1 uncultured Nannocystaceae bacterium | reverse complement strand
GTCGCTCAGGCCCTGCGCTCGCGCGCAATCAGGAGGCGCTGGCGCTGCGCGTCAAGGCGTACGGCGAGCAGCACACGACCGTTGCAGCATCGCTCAACGGCGTAGGCAACGCCCAGGCCGCCCTCGGCGATCATGTCGGCGCCGAGCAAACGCATCGTCGCGCACTCGCGATCTTTGAGAGCGTGCTGGGACCCAATCACCCGCATGTCGCGACCTCGCTCAACAACATCGGCAACAGCCTGCTTGAGCAGGGGCGTAGCAGCGACAGCGAGGCGGCAGTCACTGCGGCCGCGAACGCAGAGCCTCTCTATCGACGCGCCATCGAGATCCGCGAGCGCGAGTTGGGTCATGGTCACGCAACCGTCGCGACGAGCTTGGGCAACCTCGGTGAGTCGCTCCGTGTGCAGCGCCGATACGAGGAGGCGCGAGCAATCTTGACCCGAGCGCTTGCGCTCAAGCGTCGTGTGCTCGGCGACGCACACCCCTCGGTGGCGCTTACACTGACGGCGCTCGGGCGAACGCTCGACGCGCAAGGAGAACCCGAGGCCGCTCGCGTGGCGCTGTTGGAAGCGCTCTCGATCCTTGAGGCGGCCAAAGGCGCGAGCCCCGAGACACTCGGTGAGGTTTTGTTTGCGCTCGCGATGAACGAGGCCGTACGACCGGGCTCCCCGGAGTCGCCCAGCGATGGGGGGCTTCGCTACGGCCGCCGAGCGAGGCTCGCGTACCGCGACGCCGGAGCCGGCTACGCGCGCGAGCTCGCCGAGGTCGAGACCTGGCTCACGGGACGCGGCGAATCATTCGAGCCGGACCCAGTCTTGCCCAAGGACGCTCCGACAGCGGGTCCCTAGGGGCCGCTCGGTGCTACACCTCCGCCAGCTTCCGGCGGCGATGTAGCGATCGGCCCGGCCCGAGCCCTGCGACTTGGCAGCTTCTTGCCCGGCCACCCCCCCGTCGCTAAGGTCCGAAGCACCCCCTCGTCCGGAACAATCGGGCGGGGAGCGGCGTGATGGCTCCAGCAGGGCTCACGCGGCCGAGCAAACGCCGTTCACATCACTGCGCGCGAAGCGCTCATCCTGGTTCGCCGTGGCGATCTCACTCCAACGCGTGCGCAATGGCGCCATGGTGGTGCTCCTTTTAGGAGTGCCGCTCCTGCTATTGCGCTCGACACTACAGGATCCGCGCCGCATGTCGGCGTTCGACCGAGCCGTGCACCGAGTCGGCGCTCCGCTTGAAGCGGGTATCGGCTACTCGGCGCGTTGGGTTGGTGGGTTCTTCCAGCGCTGGATCCTTCAGGCCCGCATGATGGAGGAGAAAGAACGCCTCGAGGAGGACAACCGCGAGTATCGCCGTCGCATGCGCGAGCTCTTGCGGCTGGAAGAAGAAAACCGCCAGCTGCGCCGGGCACTGCAGATGCGCGACCAAGTGCCAGAAGACTTGCTCGCGGCCGAAGTCACGGGCGTCGAGCAGTCGCCGTTCTTCCGAGTCGTGAAGATTCAGATCGATCGCGGCGATCGTTATGTCGCATCGGGCATGGCGGTGCTGGCACCCGACGGCGTGGTCGGTCGAATTCAGCGGGCCTACGATGATCACGCCGAGGTCATGCTGGTGACCGACTCAAGCTCAAAGATCGCGGTCGAGATGGCGCACAGTAAAGCTCCCGGCATCCTGATCGGGAACGGGGAAGATAGCTGCACGCTTGAGCTCTCGAGCGACGATGAAGTCGAGGTCGGGGACGTGGTGCAGACCAGCGGCGCTGACGATCTCTTCCCTAAGGGACGCCCCGTCGGCCGTGTCGCGTCGCTGCAGCGTCGCTCCGATCGCTTGTTGCTGGAAATCGTGCCGAGCGTGCGCTTTGACCGGCTCGACGCCGTTTGGGTGGTGCTCGCGGGTGCGCCTGAGCCGGATCCCGCCGCGGGATCGAGCAAGCGCCCAATCTTGGCTCGCGGCATCGGACCCATGGACTGATGCGGATGCGGTGATGTCATGCTCAGGGCGTTGATCTACATCGCCGTCGCTTGGCTGCTGACGGCCGCGGTTGCGGCACTCGGCGCCGTCTTCGGGCTGACGATCATGTTGCCGTCGACGTCGGCTGTCATCTTGGTACACCTCGCGTTCAGCCACGAGGACGAGATCCCCTACGGCTTGGCCGTCGCGATCGTGATCGGCTACCTTGAGGATCTCCATCAAGGCGCGCCGATTGGCACACTGAGTCTTGCGCACGGCCTGACCTACCTATTGTTGTTCTGGCTGAGCCGACGGGTCGTGCTGCCGAATGCATGGTCCAAGATGGCGGCCGCCGGCGCATTTGTCCTGGTCGTCGACCTCGCAACGTGGGCGATCCTGACCGTGCTCGCTCAGCCGCTAGGACTGCAGCGTGACGGACTCAACCTCGCACTCACGCAGGTGCACTGGCACGTGCTCGCGACCGCCCTGATGGCCGATCCGATCTGGCGCGTCATGGACCAGCTCATGTGGCGCCTCGGGCTTGCGCCGCGTCCAACGCCGCCCGCCGTGCCCGGCGCGACGGCGGCCGCTGGAGGTGAAGAATGACGGGCTTGAGCAAGCCTGAGGATCTTCGTGGTCTCCGGCCACGGCTCTCACTGATGAGCGTGGCGGTCGTGCTCGCCTTCCTGATGCTGCTGGGGCGCCTCTTTCAGCTCCAGGTGCTTGAAGGCGATCACTTTGCGCGTCGAGCCGAGCGCAACTTCATCGAGACCATTGAGGTCGAGGCCCCTCGCGGACGCATCTTCGACGCGCGCGGTCGCCCGCTTGCCGTCAATCGCCCCGCCTACACCCTCTATGTGACAGCACGTCCGCGTGTGTTCGAAATCGAAGACCCTCGCGATCCCACCGCAGCGCGAGAGAGCGCGCGCCAACGCGTGTCCCGGCTCATCGAGCGCCTGCAGACTCTCGACGCCACGACCGCTCACCATGCTGGCTCGCTCGCACGTGATCTTGGCGTCTTGCTGATGGGGCGCACGCGAGGTCGGAGGCTGCCGCGACCCGGGCGCGAGCCCATCACCGACGCGCAGATCAAAGAACTCGCCGATCTCATTGACTTTGTCGACGATGAGGATCGGCTCAAGTTCGAAGAGCGCCTTCGCACGCTGCGCGAGAGTGAGGCGGACGGGCGCTATGCGGTGCCGGTGCGCAGCAATCTCTCCAACGAAGAGTTCGCCCGCATTGAGACACGCGAGCAACTGCGCGGTTGGGTCGAGACGCGCACCCGTGCACGCCGATACTACGCAGAAGGAGCGCTCGTGGCCTTTGTCACCGGCTACATGCGTGAGATCTCGGTTGCCGAACTCGAGGATACGGAAGCAGGCGAATACAAGGCGGGCGACCGAATCGGCAAAATGGGCCTCGAGCGTCAGTGGGAGAGCTATCTGCGCGGGCGCGCGGGACAGACCTCGCGTGTGGTCAATGCCGTCGGCGTGCCCGTGAAAAACCCACCCCCGGCCGCAACGGCTGCGCTGCCACCGACCCAAGAGCCGATTCCGGGCCAGGACATCTACCTCAGCCTCGACGTCGATCTCCAACGTGTGGCCGAAGAAGCGTTTGAGGGCAAACGTGCTGGCGGCGTCGTGGTGATGGAGGTCGAGACCGGCCGCATCCTGGCGATGCTCTCTACGCCGTCGATCGACCCAAATGTTTGGGAGCACCCGATCGCCGCCGAGCAGTACCAGGAGTGGCTGAGCAGCCCATTCAAGCCGTTCATCGACAAGACGGTGCAGGAGAACTATTTCCCAGGGTCGACCTACAAAGTTGTCTCTGCCCTCGCGATGCTTGAGGAGGTTGGCTACGACCCCGATGAGTTGGTCGACTGCGGCCGTTACGTCGAGTACGGCGGTCGCAAGTTCCGCGACACGCACGCCTGCGGTGAGGTCTCACTGGAGAGCGCCATCATCCAGTCTTGCAACGTCTACTTCTACCGGATGGCGATGGAGCGCGGTCTAACGCTGGCGAAGATGGAGACGATCGCGCGACGCTTCGGGCTGGGCGAACGCACAGGACTTGGACTCAACAACGAAGCGCGTGGCGTGGTTCCGACTGAGGCGATGGAAATTCGTCAGGGTACGTTCCAGCAGGGCGTTCGACTCAATAGCGCGATTGGACAGGGCAACGTCAAGACCACGGTGCTGCAGATTGCTGCGCTGTACGCAGCGATCGCAAACGGGGGATGGCTGATGACGCCCTCGCTCGTCGATCGCATCGAGACCCACGATGGGCGCGTCGTATTCGAGAACGCGCCGCGGCGACGCAACACGGAGCCGGTGCTGGAGGCCCTCGATCGCGAGCGGATTCATCGCGGCTTGGTCGGTGTGGTCAACAATGCCACCGGTACCGCCTACGACGAGCGCCTTGAGGGCATCTTGGTTGCCGGCAAGACCGGCACCGCGCAGGTCGGCCGTACGCGAGCCAACGACGATGAGGCGCCGATCATCGAGGGATGGGACACCACGCAGGACCACGCATGGTTCGCCGCGTACGCGCCAGCCCAGCGTCCCAAGATCGTCGCCGTCGCGATCGTCGTCCACGGTGGTGTCGGCGCGGACGCGGCAGCGCCGATCGTGATGCGACTGATCGAGCATTACCTGGGGACATCCGGCGAGGATGCCGCTGACGCCGAGCGTCGCCCCGCAGGCGTGCCACCTCCGCTCCCTGGCGGCAAAGAGGCAGCGACGAGCGCTCGACCCGCAACGGGGCGCGATGCACCGCCGAAGGGAGGGGCCTGATGGCACAGGACAAGATGGGGAGTATCGGCCCGCCGCGCACGCTGTGGGGGCGACTCGCGCGGGACATTGACTGGGTGATCATCAGTCTGACCTTCCCGTTGGTCGTCATGGCGATGATCAACCTCAATAGCGCGGGCAACGGTGACTGGACCGGCTTTGTCGTGAGCCAGGTTCGCTGGCTTATCATCGGTGCGGCCGTCATGGGTGCTGCGGCCTCGATCGACTACCGCGTGTACTACCGGCTCGGCTACGCGTTCTACGGCGTGGGTGTCGGCCTGCTCGCACTCGTTGCGATCGTGGGCGTGACCACGAACTCCGCGGAGCGTTGGCTCAAGATCGGATCCTTTTTCCAGTTCCAGCCATCCGAGCCGATGAAGATGATGCTGGTGATCGGCATCGCCCGCTTTCTGCAGGACATTCCGGAGGACAAGCCGCACAGCTTGCGGGGTCTGATCGGGCCCGCCGTGATGGCGCTCATCCCCGCCGCGTTCATCGTGAAGCAGCCGAACCTGAGTACCGCCGTGGTGATCCTGCTGATCGCCACGGCCATGCTGTCGCTGACCGAGCTGACCTGGCGGCGCGTCTTGATCATCGGCTCGGTCGGCGCGGTCGGACTTCTGATCGCTTGGCGCGTCTTGATGCGCGAGTACCAGCAAGAGCGCATCGACGTCTGGCTCGATCCCGAGGCACACGCCGACGCGGGCGGCTATCAGATCCTGCAGGCGCGTGCCGCGGTGGGCAATGGCGGCATCTTCGGCCGCGGGGCGAACCAGGGCACGCAAAACGTCCTCGACTTCGTGCCCTACGGCGAGTCCGACTTCGTGCTTGCGGTCTTTGCCGAGGAGTGGGGCTATCTGGGGACCACCCTGGTCTTGCTGCTGTTCATGAGCTTGGTGCTGTGGTCGCTCAACATCGCCTCTCAGGCGCGCGACCGCTTCTCTGCGCACCTCTGCGTCGGCGTGGGCGCGCTGATCTTCCTCCATACCGTGCTCAACGTCGGCGTCGTGCTGGAGTTTTTCCCCAACACCGGGCTTCCCTTGCCGTTCTTCTCCAACGGCGGATCGAACGTGCTGACTGTCATGTTCGGACTTGGGGTGCTGATGAGCGTCAGCCGAACGCGGCATCGACGATCATGAGACCCTTCACCGGTCATCGGATATGCGCGTGCAGTCTTCGATCACCGCCCCGTGTTCGTCCAGTGTGGTGCAGACCCGGTCTCGGCAGACGACCTTCTGGTTCCACCCGCAACCGTCGTCGCACGTATCCAGCTCCGCGTGACTCTTGAGCCACGTGGAGTTCACGGCGCCCAGCGCACAGGTCTGCGTGCAGTCGCGGTCTTCCTCGCAGGCCCACCGGGCGCTGATATCCTCGGCCGGCGGCGTCGGGCCTGTGGCAGGCCGCCCATCCGAATCCTTGGACTCTAAACCTTGTGGTGGAGCGGTCGATGGGATCCTGTCGGCGCTTGCCGCATCGTCGGAGCCCCGCAGTGCGCATGCCATCGTCATGGTGACGGCAAAGCCCACGACGAGACCTCCGAGCCGCGCCAAGATGGGCAGCTCGCGACCACTGGTTTGCGCAAGCAGATCGCTGGCTGGATCGACGCTCGGACGGTCAAGGGTCTCAGAAGGGTGCACGTTGCAAGCATAGCGCCTCACCGATCTCGATTGGTCATTCGAGCACCATGGTGCTTGGGCGCCGCGCGGGGTTGTTCGGCAGCCTGCTACGCTTCGCATCGTGTCCCCTGAGCTGCAGATCGCAATCGCGGCCGCTGGCGTCTGTCTGTTTTTTCTCGTGGCGATGGTGGTGCTGATTCGGACCAGCTTGGTCCGGGTCGCATCGAATGAGGCCCTGGTTGTCCTCGGGACCAAGGAACCCACCGTCCGATTCGTCGACTCGCTCGTCATTCCGATCCTGCAGCGAGCGGACAGGATTTCGTTGCGTCCGGTCGGCATCGAGATTGTGCGCCGGGGTAAGGATGGACTGTCTTGTCGCGACGGGATCCGAGCGGACCTCGTCGCCCGCTTCCTGGTCGCGATCGAGCGCCGCGCTGAATCGGTCCTGGCCGTGGCTGCGCGAGTCGGATCAGAGCGTGCGACCGATCCCGCCACGCTACATTCGCTCCTTGAGGCGCGATTCGTTCAGGCGCTCAAAGACGTAGCGAGTCATCTGGAGTTCGAGGAGCTGTCGCGTCTCGGGGAGGAGTTCCGCAGCGAGGTACTCAATGCGATCGGTGAGGAGCTCGACGGCTACGTGGTCGAAGCACTGACGATCGTCTCGCTGGAGCAGACCCCGATTGAGCAACTCGATCCGCACAACATCCTGGACGCAGAAGGCATTGCGAGGCTGAAGGAGGTCGCCGCGCAAGCCCAGCTCCGCTCCGACCGATCGCAGCACGAGGCGGCCCGACGCCGCGCCGAGCTTGAGTCCCAATTGCGCGAACTTGAGCTTGAGCTCGCCGCGCGGGAGGCGGATGCCTTTGGCCGATATCGCGATCGAACCGGTCGTGACATCGGCAAGGACGAGCTGGCGGCACGGATCGAAGAGAAGCTTCGAGAACTCAGTGCCGCGCAGGGCGGCCGAGTTTGAGCTGGCGACGATCAGTCGGGCTGGGAGTCGGCCTTAGCATCCGGGGCGCGAAGTGCTGCATCTGCTGGCAAGGAAGGCGTGGGTTCTTCGACCGAGCCGGCGGAGTTCTCGACGCCGCGGTCCTTCGCGCTCGGTAGTCGACCCGCCTGCGCGAGCGCTTTGCGGAGCGCGAACTCGATCTGCGCATTGACACTGCGCAGATCGTCTGCGGCCCAGCGGGCGACCGCATCAAAGACCGCGGCGTCGATGCGCAGCGGATATGCCTTTCGCTCGGCCACCGCGAATGCCTACGTGTAGAGGGATCCGGTGTTGACGACAGGCGTCGCGGCTCGGTCTGAGCACAACACGACGAGGAGGTTCGAGACCATGGCGGCCTTTCGCTCGGCATCGAGCTCGACGATGTTGCCCGCTTTGAGCATCGCGAGTGCTTGCTCGACCATGCCCACCGCGCCCTCGACAATCTTCTGACGCGCGGCCACGACCGCGCCCGCCTGCTGCCGTTGCAGCATCGCTGCGGCGATCTCGGGCGAGTACGCGAGATGGCTGATGCGGGCCTCGATCACCTCGACACCCGCCTTCTCCAAACGCTGTCGGACAGCTCCCAGCAGTTCTTCTGCGATCTCATCCTGGTGAGTCGTCAGCGAGCGCGTGCCGGCGCCGTGAGCGTCGTAGGGATGATGGACCGCGAGCTGTCGGAGTGCCGACTCACTTTGCGTGTGGACGTAGGCGCTGAAGTCATCGACCTCAAAGATTGCCTCCGCACTATCGACAACGCGCCAGACGACGATTGCTCCGATCTCGATCGGGTTGCTATCGGCGTCGTTGACCTTGAGCTTGGCGGTCTCGAAGTTGCGCACGCGCAGCGACACCGCGGCGCCGCTGGTGAATGGATTGACGTAGTAGAATCCTGCGTCGCGGATCGTGCCGATGTAGGTGCCAAAGAAGGTCAGCACCTTCGCCTCGTTGGGCCGCACAACGGTCAGTCCGTGATAGCCGACCAGCGAGAGGATAAAGACGATGAGGAGGGGCACGCCGAACTGCGGGCGTGGGTCCAAATTGATGATCGCGCCGAAGAGCGTGCCGAGGCTCAAGAGGATCAGCAGCGCGAGGATGGAGAAGCCGGATCGGGGGTGGAGATGGCGTTCTTTGATCATGGCGACCTGTGTTGCGTAGAGCGCGCGTCCGGGAAACGACTTGGCTCTCGGGAGCGACCCTCTGACATCGAAGTGATATCACATCAATATCGGCTGGCAAGTTGGGGACCGATGGCACTCCCCGGCCCTTGGCGCCTCGCGACGCCCAAACGTAGGCTGTGTGGGTGCCTGAAGTGATTGTGGCGGGACTCCTCGTCGGGCTGCTGGCCGTCTTGGCCGCGGCGCCCGCGATGCTCGCCTGGCAGATCGGCGCGGTGCTCGTGATCGGCGGCCTCGCGCTCGGGGTGCCGCTCGGGCTCCTCTATCACCGGCGCATGGCGGTCGTCCTTGCGGGGCAGTTGGGTCCGCGCTGGTGGTGGGATCCGATCTCCTATCACGGCCACCTCAAGGAGGACACGCGAATGCACGTGCTGCGCCCGTTTTACTGGGGGGCGATCTGTTGCGGTGGGTGCTTTGTCGGTTGTGCCTTCTGTGTCGTCGCGCTGCTTCGGCTCGCATTCTCGTAGGTATCTCAGCCGCGCGTGGGCCGACCGCGTCTGCACGCGACGGCGCGCTCACTCGATCGCAGTTGACGCCGGTCCGCGACAGCGGCTACATCGGCCTCAGCAACGGTTCGCGCCCGCAAGCGCGTCGCAAGAGGGAACCCGGTGTGAATCCGGGGCTGTCCCGCAGCGGTATGTAGGAACGAAAGCTGCACAGAGGCACTGGGGCGACCTGGGAAGCCGCAGCGAGTAGGAAGGTCGGTCCAACCGACAACGCCCACGAGCCCGAAGACCTGCCGTTGTCGCCGTGCACCACGGCTCCTCGAAGACCCCGAGGACGAGCACGAACCATTGGTTCGCGCTCAGCGGGTCGGGAGGCAGGACCATGCTCAAACAATTCGCGCGCAAGCTCTCCGTCCACGCGACGTCGTTCGACGTCGGCAATTTCCCTCCTTCCTCTGACCGCGTACGCGGCGGGTGTGGCCAAGCGGGGAGCGGCGCTGCTCCCCCAAGCGCCCTGCTCAAGAGCTGGCCGCGGCGGAGCTTGATCACCGCACTGCTGCTCGCGCTGACGAGCTGCGATGCAGCCGGTGACGACGACAACCCTGGAGACGGGGACGGGGGGGGCACACCCGATGTCGAGGCCCAACTTCGCGACTGCGTCGCGGAGCAGGAAGCGGCGAACGGCCCGTGGATCGACTGCGTGGTCGCCCTCGACGCGGGCGCGGTGACAACCTACGGCCACGACGAACTCGACGCCCGTTTGATCGGGGCGCCGCAGGGGTCCCTCGACGTCGTTTCGCTCGGCTGTGGCGGCAGCATCACGCTTGGCTTTGCCGGCGAAGGTATCGTCGATATCGAGGGACCTGACTTCATCGTCTTCGAGAACCCTTTCGCGGAAGAGTTTCCCGAACCGGGTCGAGTCGAAGTGAGTGAGGACGGCGAGACCTGGCACGCCTTCCCCTGCTCGCCCTTGCGATCGCTCGACGGCTGCGCCGGCATCAACGTTGTCCACGCCACTCCCAGTTCGGGGATCAGCCCGCTCGATGTGCAGAGCGCCGGCGGCGATGCCTTCGACCTGCAAGATCTCGGCATCGGACAGGCTGCGTACGTTCGAATCGTTGACGATAGCGCAGGCTATTGGTCGGCAAGTGGCGAAAACTACTGCGATCCCGGCCAAGGCGGGAAAGGCGGGTTTGATCTTGACGCGATCGCCGTGCTGGCGCCGTCCGCTTCGCAAGGCAATGGGGGCTAGCGTGCGAACGCCGTACATCATCCTGCTTGGCGCGCTCGTGCTCGTCGGATGCGATCAAGAGGTCATCAACGATGAGCCTCTGCCCGGCGTGGGTCCGCAGCTCGTCGTGACCACCACGGACTTCGCCACGGGCTCGGTATCGATTGTGGAGCCCGGGGTCCGCAAAGTCAGGCGGGATGTCGCGCTGGGCAGCACAGATGCCATCCCGTACTTCGCAGCCGGCGACATCGCGATCCTCCATCGATTCTCACTCGACTACATCGATGTTCTCGATCCGCTGGACTACTCGCTCAAGCGCCAACACGCACTCACCACGGCGTCGGGCGCCAGCGCGAATGCGCATTCGCTCTACACGGCGCCTGACGCTCGCAGCTACCTCACGCTCTACGGCGCACCGGAAGTTCAGGTGCACGATCTGCAAGCCGCGAGCGGACAGAGCCTGATTGGCCGCATTGACCTCTCGCAGTTTGCGGACGCCGATGGCACCTGTGAGGCCGACCTGATCTTTGCCATTGGCGATCGTGTCTTTGTCACGGTCCAGCGACTCGACCAGGGCAAAGGCTGGAGCGTCGCAGCACCCGAGCTCTTGCTTGAGCTCGATCTAACGCGTCAAGTTGTCGTGGACCTCGACGAGCAGGTGGATGGTGTGCAGGGGCTCGAGGTGCCGATTCGTTGGGCGCGGCAGTGGCGGCGAGATCCCCTGAGCGACGATGCGGTCTACCTGCTCGGCGACCAGATCGCGCGATTTGACAGCGCCAGCAACACCATTGAGGTCGTCGCCGACAAGGCGGCGATGGGCCAGATCGGCGTCGAGTCCTTCCTTCAACCGCAGAGCTTCGTGGTCGAGCCGGACGGCAATGCGGTCGTCGCAAGCTACGACGCGGACTTCGAAGGCGTGCGCCTGTACCGAGTCAAGCTCGACGAGGGAAGCTCGCCGCCCGTGATCGACGAGCTTGTAGGAGGATTTGACGCGGTTGAGCGGACGCTTGAGATCGGCGACGGTGAGCTGTGGTTTGGCTCGACACGCGCGGGTGAGCCCGGCATGTGGGGTCTGGATGAGGGCGGGACACCGATGATGTCGTCGCCTCTTTCGCTAGGCCTGCCACCCTACAGCATGGCCTGGATCGCGCCACCTTGATCCTGGCGACAGCGCGAGGGGAGAACCTTCGACTCCAACCCTCCCGTGTGACCCGTTGTGATCCGATGCGGCCGATACCGGCGGATGATGATGATGATGATGATGACCAACTAGAGATCGACGACGGTGCCGCATTCGTCGACGACCCGGTGGTCTCGCGAACGTCAAGGAGTGACCTCGGGCGCGATTCACAATGGGCGGTGGTCACCGCACCCGTGCGACGCCGGTGTGCGAATATGTGTCCGTGCGCCTCCTCGTTCCGCTGCGTGAGCCGCCCCTCCTGCTTCGGCCGCTTGTCTGGATCGCCGAGAGAAAGATGGGACGACGCATGATCTCGGCGCGCGTCCTGTCGTGGTCGTGGCGCGTCGCGCTCGTCTGCGCTCGGCTTGAATTGGGGGTCGAGGCAGCCGCGCGCGGGTTGCCGCGGCGAATCGCGGGGCTTGTGCGGATCAAGATCTCGCTTCGCGTCGAGTGTCCCTACTGCATCGATCTCAATACCGCGGAGCACGAAGGAGGGGGCATCACGGTCGAGGAAGTGCTCGCGCTGCGCGACGAGCGAGAAGAGACCTGCACGAGCTTCACGGAACGAGAGCGGGCGCTGCTCGCCTGGATCGGTGCTCTGGTGGCGACACCGGTCAGGCTCAACGAGGAAGTCGCGGACAGCGTGGTCTCTTACTTCTCACCTAGCGAGCTCGTGCGCCTCTGCGCGCTTGCAGCCAAGGTCGACTTCTTTGCGAGGTTCATGGCCGGACTCGGCGTGCCGCCGGAGGGTGCGTCACCGAGCTGTCCTTATCTGCCCCGTGCGAGCTGAGCGATCTCCAAGTTCGAAGCGACCGTGCCGACGGCGGTCATGAGGCGTGACGGCTCAAGCATCGTCTGCGGTCATTCCCAGGGCGCGCATCTTCCTCCAAAGCGTGATGCGAGACATGCCGAGGGCCTCCGCTGCCGCGGAGCGTTTGCCGGACACGCTCGCGAGCGCGCGCTCGATCGCTGCGATCTGAAGCGCGGGTGATGCATTGGGGTCAAAGGGAATCACCGGCGTCGATTCGTGTGGAAGGACCGCGGCGAAGTTGCGGCCGGGCCGATGGGTGCCGTGATGCCCGATGAACGAGATCTCTTCGACGGGAGCCATCAGCTCGGGCGGAAGGTCCTCGATGCTCAGCTCGTCCCCCACGCCAATCACGTACGCGTATTGCAGAATGTTCTTGAGCTCGCGAACATTGCCTGGGTAGTCGTAGCGCAGCAGGACCTCTAATGCACTTGGAACAATGCGAGAGATCTTGCGCGCGCCGCTCTGGTTGAGGCGGTCGATAAACTGCTGGGTCAGAAGCTCAATATCGTGGGTGCGTTCGCGCAGCGGCGGCAGGAACACCGGGATGACCCGAAGGCGGTACATGAGGTCCGCTCGGAATCGCCCTGCCTCCACTTCCGATCGCAGCGAACGGTGCGTTGCGGAGATGATGCGAACGTCGATTGGCTGGGGCTGGCGTGCGCCGATCGGGAGCACCGTTTGGGTCTCGACGACGCGTAGGAGCTTGGCTTGGAGCTCCAACGGGAGCTCTGCGATCTCGTCGAGGAAAAGCGTGCCGCCGTTGGCGAGCTGAAAGTGGCCAGGCGTGTCCTTAATGGCGCCGGTGAAAGCTCCCCGAACGTGACCGAAGAGCTCGCTCTCGATCAAGTTCGCGGGCACGGCAGCGCAGTTGATCGCACGGAACGGGCCTTCGCGGCGCGGAGAGAGTTGGTGCAATGCTTGTGCGGCAAGCTCCTTACCCGTTCCCGTCTCGCCACGAACGAGCACCGGTACGGGCTGCGCCGCGACGCGCTCCAGCACGCGGAACGTTCGCTTGAGCGCGGCATCCCGCGTCCACATGCCAAAGAAGCACTCGACGCCAGCTGCATCGCTCTGGCCCCCCAATATGAGGGTTGGCTGCGCCGTCATGGACGTGGACAGTTGCGCTTCACGGCGTGGCGCAAACTCGACCTCGACAATCCATCCAAGCAGCGACGGCATCGTGGCCGGCGGTGGAGTCTTTGAGCGTACCCCTCGAGTGCGGACGCTTCGCGGCGCAGGCGCGTCGGCGAAGATCGGAGTTGCTCGCAGAGCGGTCGCCGTGGCAAGTGCATCGTCCAACACCGGCCGCGCAATCAGGTCTCCACGAATCGCGACGCTCCGCGCGAGATCCTCTGGCTGTGCCATCGGCTTGCGCGAGTTCTCTGCCTGATCGCGCGACTGATGAACTTCACGAAGCCGGTGAGCCAGCGCGCTCCACGGCAGCCGGGACATGCCCTCCTCAAGATCTTCCATCGCGGTGCCCACTTTGACCGATCGGTCGCCAAGGAGTACGCGCGCGCCCTCATTCGAGATGAGAACCACGTCAAGCTTGTGATCGAAGACGGCAACCGGCCTCGGAATAGCCAAGAGCGCTGCCTGCAGAAGTGGCTGATTGCTCATGGGCACGAGGTCACGTCAGCGACCTTCCTCCACGATAGCGTCCGCACGACCATCAGAGAAGCGATTTGCGATCTCGTGGCATCAGGCACGTGCTGTGGCCCCAACGCGCTTGGTCGAACCTGAGGTGCTGCGCAAACCCGCTAGCTCTTGTGTTCGCCAACGAGCCCCGGCGTGGCTGGCTCGATGGGGAGGGGCGAGCAGGCCGGTGGACATCGCAATGGGATATGCGCGCAAGCACGGAGGCCACCTGGCAACCTGCTAACATCGCGGCCGTGATTGCCGAAGAGATTCGAGTCGATGGCAAGCTCGGCGTGGCCACGATGTCGAGACCGGCCCGTGGCGTCGTTCTGGTGCGCTATGAAGGGATGGCTCACGCACATTTCGTGCCCCGAATCACCGCGGAGGTGGACACGGTGATCGCGGAGGACGGTGGCTTGCTACTTTTCGTGGACGCCGAGCACATGAGCTCATACGACTCGGGGTATCGCGTCGGTTGGACCGAGTGGCTGCGACGCAACCGCTCCCATGTCGAACTAGTCCACATCCTTTTTACCTCGTCGCTCGTGCGGATGGGCATCAACATCGTGAATCCCCTCGTCGGCGGCTATCTGGTTGCGCACTCAAGCCGCGCGCAGTTCTACGGTGCGTTGGAGCAGGCGACGAGTTCGCGGTCGAGAGCGTCTTAGTCGCGGGAACGCGCCAGCCGGCCTGGACTATCCTCGCGCTCGGGGGCCGCACGAGGCGGCAGTCTAGCGGCGCAGGCGGCGGTGATATTGTCCGCGCGTGTTCGACCGCGCCCGCCGCCCCCGGCATCACGACCCGGTCGAGTTCTATTGCCGCGGCGAGCTGAGCATGCCCAGGCTGGTGCTTCAGCTCGCCTGGCCCGCGGTGATGGTCAGCCTGCTCCAAACCTCGGTGCTGCTCGCCGACACCATCATGGTGGGGAGGTTTGATCAGCTTTCGCTTGCGGCGATGCAGATCTGCGGGCCGCTGATGTGGTCGTTCTCGAGCGTTCTGATCGCGTTCGTTGCTGGCTGTGTCCCGCTGATCGCTCGCGCGGTCGGGGCAAAGGACCTGGCGCGGGCGCAAGCCTGTGCTCGCGTCGCGCTCCGCCATTGCGTCGTGCTTGGTCTGTGCGCCGGAACAGTCTGCAGTTTGTCTGCACCGACGATCGCGGGCCTGATGTGCGATGACCCAGCGCTTGTCGACCTCGCGTCGGGATATCTGCGCATTAGCTTCGCCTCGCTACCGATCCAAGCGCTCGCGATGACTTCCTCGATGTCGCTCAACGCCGCGGGTGAGGTGCGCACGCCATTTGTCGTCGGCATCGTGACGACGGTCGCGAATATCGCCCTCAACGCCATGCTGATCTGGGGCGGGGACTTTGGCGCGTTTCATTGCCCACCCTTGGGTCTGGTCGGGGCCGCGCTGGGCACATCTCTGTCGATGGCCCTCGGAACGCTGCTGCTCCTCGCGGCGATGCATCGGCCCTCGAGTTCGGTGTGTATTGTCGGCTGGCTCCGTCGCGAGCCGACGATTTGGTCGCAGATGGGCGTGTCACTGCGCACGCTGAGCGCTCCCATCGTGCTGGAGCGACTCGCGATTCACATCGGCTTTCTCGCGTACGTTCGCGTCATCACGACCCTCGGCGCAGAAGCGATGGCTGCCAATGAGGCTCTCATCGGGCTTGAAGCGATCTGCTTTACCACCGCGGACGGCTTTGGCGTCGCATCTGCGACGATCGTAGGGCAGCTTCTCGGTCGTGGCCGCCCCCAGGACGCCGCGAAGGGTGGCTGGAGCGCTGCGCTCGCCTGCGCGCTGGTGCTTGCGACGCTCGGCGTGCTGATCTTCGCAAATGCAACGTCGCTGCTCTCCCTTTTTGTGGAACAGGGAGATACGCAGAAAGCGGTAGGACTGACCTCGCAGGCGTTGACGGCCATTCCCATCTTTGCGCTTGCACAGCCTGCGATGGCGATCGCGGTCGTGCTGGGACAAGGGCTGCGGGGGGCGGGTGACACGTGGGCACCGTTTGGTGTCGCGCTTGGAGGCGCCGTGCTGGTACGCCTCTCGGGAGCGATCATCTGCACGCAGGTGCTCCACATGAGTGTCGACGGCATCTGGGCCGCCTCGACGCTCGACTGGTACGCGCGCGCGCTCATCCTTGCGCTTCTTTGGTCCCGCGGCGGTTGGTCTCGCGCGAAACTCGACCGTGTTGCTCGTAGCTGACCCTCAGCGGCGCCGCCTTGATGACACCACGAGGCGCTCCGACGCGGAGCTTGCGTCCTACCTTGGACTTGGCGCCGCCGCGTGGGAGCATGACGCATGAAGCCCGCAGCCCAGGAGCGCACCCCAAGACGTCTTCACTCCTCGCAAGATGCGACATGGTTCGCGTCGGCGGAGGAGGTCGCGCCCGACTCGGCAACGCGCCTGCTTGCATTACGACGCTGCATCTTACTTGCGCTGGGTCTCTCGTTGCCAACACTGACGGCCTGCACGAGCTCAGGGGGCATCCAGGGCGGCGGCAGCGGCGACGGGAGCGGCGGGCAAGGAGGCGATGGTGGCAAGGTTGGGAAGAAGGGCCCCTCGAAGACTTGCGTCGATCCCAAGCCGATCCTGACCGAGGCAAAGGTCGACACCGGCTATGTGCGCTGCGCCGACGAGATGATCCTGCGAATCACTCCTGTGGATGCCGATCCGTCGTTTACGGGCAAACAATGCGACGGCAATGTCGAGAACGGCGACTGCAAGAAGACCGAGGACTGTACCGCCAAGCCGCACGGCGCGTGCATGCCCTACACTTCGATGCCGGGCGGAATTGACGGCTGCTCGTGCATTTATCCCTGTGCCAACGATGCGGAATGTGGATCGGGACGGGTCTGTATCCCACCGGAGGCAGCGTCGGGCGGTCATCGCGGGGTCTCGCGCTGCGTCGACGCGCAATGCAAGACGGGCGCGGACTGTCGCAGTGGCGATTGCGTGCTCTCGCAGTACTTCACCGGCTGCGGCACGGAGGAGATCCTCGCCTGCCGTGAGAACGGGGCGAGCTGCAAGTCCGATGCAGACTGCAGCGACGGCAAGGACTGTGCGATCAACCGTGAGAACGGGAAGTGGGAATGCCAGGGAATGACCTGCGTGGTCGGTCGTCCCTTTCTCGTTGAAGAGCAAGTCCGGGTCGCAGGCACGTGCGTGCGCCAGGATTGGTGTGCAACGACCGAGGACCAGTCTGGCGGCCCGGCTCTCGCGGATGCCATCGGCGAAGCGGCAATGAACGCCGTGGGAGACCTGAGCCTGAACAATCTGGCCGCTGCCTATTGGCTCGAGATCGCGCTGATGGAGCACGCTTCGGTCGCAAGCTTTTCGCGATTCTCGCTGGCGCTCCTCTCGCTGGGCGCCCCCCCTGAGCTCTTGAGCATGAGTGCTCGGGCGGCCGCCGACGAGATCGAGCATGCCAAGCTCGCCTTTGGCCTCGCGAGCCGATTCTCGGGCAAAGCAATCGGTCCCGCAGCGCTGGCGCTCGATGGCATCCAGCTCGATCAACCACTGCATGAGATCGTGCTCGATCTCATCATGGAAGGCTGCGTCGGAGAAACCTGCGCCGTCGCGCAGGCTGAGCGTGCGCTTGGCTCGTGTCAGGATGAGGCAGTGCGGGGCGTGCTGTTGCGGATTGTCGAAGACGAGAGCCGCCATGCCGAGCTTGCCTGGCGGTCGCTGGAGTGGTTGCTTGTGACCTACGGGGCCCCCGTCTCGGCCGCCATGGACCTCGCGCTGGTGCAGCTTGAGGCACAGGCTGGAGAGCTTGGTTCCGCGGCAGAACGCATCGTGGGCCACGATTCGAGCCGCGCGCGCGAGCTTGAGGCAATCGGTGTGTTGTCGCTGGACGCGATGGCGCAGGCGCGACGCTTCGCGCTGCGGACGGTCGTGCTCCCCTGTGCACGAGCACTACGGGGCCGCATCGTGCAATCGACAGTGCAACTCAGCTGAGCGCGTATCTGACCTTGCCGGCATCAAGCGGCCAGGTGTGCTCGACACGCGCGGCGATCGTGCGCGCTGCGGCGTCGTCGAGGAGACGCGAGACCAGGTGGAGCGCTAGATCGATGCCGGCGGTCACGCCGCCAGCGGTCAGCCTGCCATGGTCGTCGATGACGCGCGCGTCGGCGTGGACACTGCCACCCTGCGTCGCAAGCGTTTCGAGTGCACTGTGATGCGTGACGCACTGCCGACCCGCGAGTCGACCGAGCGCACCCCACAGCAGTGCTCCGGTGCACACGCTGGCGCACCAGCGATTCTCGGGCCAGCTCGCAAGCCAGTCCAAGGTCTTCCGGTCGTCCAGCAAAGGCTGCACTAAGGGTCCTCCGACGGTCACGACGAGGTCGTAAGCCGACAGAGGCGGGCGGACTGAACTTGCCTCCACAACGAGACGTGCGCCCGAGGCCGCGAAGATCTCGACGTCATCGAGCGCGACGATATCGACCTGCGCTGTCGGATCGAGTCCCATCGTCTTGATTCGCGAGAGCACCTCCCACGGGCCGACGAGATCGAGGAGGGTCATGCCGGAGAACCCGACAAGCGCAATTCGATGTCCGGTGATCAGGTCCGGCAACGCATCGGAGATCGCGTGCTCGCCAACGATGGCGTCCGCTTCGATCGTACCGTAGACGTGGGGCATCGGACCGCGCGGCGTCGCTTCTTCGCGCACCGGACTCGCGATGCGTCGCGGATCAATCCGCAGGAGCACCGCGTCTTGGCTCACATACTGACGCGCGCTCTCGGCAATGCGGTCGGCGTAGCTGCAATGAACGAAAGCATCATCCCCACTCGGGCGGAGCGAGGTCGCACGTTGCTTGCGGGCCATCTGTGCATCGGACGCCGAGCGACGGCCAGCATCCGATGGGGGGACGGCGTGGTAGAGCCAGCGCATGGCGCACCTTACGTGATTGCGCGGCGTGATTGCACGGCGTGATTGCACGGCGTGATCGCACGGCGTGCTTGCACGCCGTGACTGCGCGGCGTGACTGGAGAGCGCGATGGCGGGGCGTGACGACGCGGCGCGGCGGCGCCCTTGAGCGACGACGGACGTTCGCGCGGCCTCGCTGTTGCCGCAGCACTTTGATCGGACTTTGCCTACACTCCGCCGATGGCCCAGGACACGTCGCAACACATCAAGGCGGAGCGCGAAGACAAGATCCTACGGATTAGTTTCGCGCGACCCGAGAAGCGAAACGCCTTTACGCTCGATATGTACAGCCGCGTCGTCGAGCTGATGGACGAGGCGGCCAACGACGACGAGATCCGCGTGGTGCTGTTCCGCGGTGAGGGACAGACCTTTACCTCGGGCAATGACTTGGGAGACTTCATGAAGCGGCCTCCGACCAGTTCGGACACCCCGGTCTTTCAACTTTTGCTCCGCCTCTCGACCTTTGAAAAGCCCGTGGTCGCGGCCGTGCAGGGGGCCGCGGTCGGGATCGGCAGCACGATGCTGCTGCACTGTGATCTGATCTATGCCGGTCGCAGCGCGGTTTTTCAGCTCCCCTTCGTCAATCTCGGGCTTGTGTCCGAGGGAGGTTCTTCGCTGCTCTTGCCGCGAATGGTCGGCCATGCTCGCGCGGCCGAGGTGCTGATGCTTGGCGACAAGTTTGGTCCCGAGCAGGCCGCAAGCCTTGGCTTTGTCACACGAGTCGTCGCCGACGAGGACCTTGAGACAGAGGCGATGAACGCCGCGCGGAGCTTGGCTGCCAAAGCACCCGGCGCCCTGCGCGAGACCAAGCGACTGATGCGGGCCTCGTTGGAGCAGCCGATTCGCGACGCATTGGAGCGGGAAGGGGCGGTCTTTATGAAGCGCCTGCTTTCCCCGGAAGCCGCTGAGGCTTTCCGCGCCTTCTTCGAGAAGCGGGCACCCAAGTTCTAAGCGTGAGCTGAATCGCCCCCAGTGGGCGCCTTGCACCTGTGGACGGCGATCTCCCGCACGCATGGGCTGGCACGCGCTTGCGACGCGTGGCTATAGTGTCGCCGCCCTCGAGGACCCGCGCAGGGGCCGGAAGTTTGGACCCCGGTGCCATGTGCCCGGCGGAGCAAGGATGAGCAAAGGCGCATGAGCGACGAAGCAAGCGACAAGGACTTGAGCGGAGAGTCGAGCGGCAAGGCGCAAGGCCGTGTCCATGGCTCACAAGGCGCGTCGCCGGGACGCGGCGTCAATCCAAAGCGGAGCCGCCGAGTTGGCGACTACCTCAGTCGGAGTGAGTTACGCGAACTCACGCAGGCGAGCGACCGTGCCGGATGGCTCGCCGTCGCGACCAGCTGGATCTTGATCTCCGGCAGCTTCGCGCTCGTCGCACTGTGGCCAGGCATCGTCACGATCCTTGTCGCTCTGATCATCATCGGTGGTCGACAGCTCGCGCTCGCGATCTTGATGCACGAGGCCGCCCATCGCTCGCTCTTTAAGACGCGCTGGCTCAACGACGCAGTCGGTACGTGGCTCTGCGCTGCGCCCTCGTGGCAGCAGCTTGATCAGTATCGTCGCCATCATCTCGCCCACCACGCACACACGATGCAGTCCGGAGATCCGGACGTGCCGCTCACCACGGGCTACCCGACCAGCTTCGGCTCGCTCGCTCGCAAGTTTGCGCGGGACCTTGTCGGCATCACGGGCGTCAAGCGCATCATCGCGCAGGTGCAGATGGACCTCGGCTTTGTCGAGTACACCGCCGCCAACGTCCTGCATCCAATCCCGCAAAAGGGCCGCACCACACTCGACATCGTGCGACACGGACTCGATCGCATGGGCCCGGTCGTGCTCGTGCACGTGCTGATGTACATGACCCTTGCAGAGCTTGGCGTCGCTTGGGTGTTCCTGGTTTGGGTCGCGGCGTACATGACCACCTTCAGCCTATTTCTCCGCGTGCGCTCGCTGGCCGAGCACGCCGCCATCATCGACGAGAGCTCGCCGGATGCCGACGAGGTCCGCCGCGATCTGTTCCGCAATACCCGTACGACCTACGCGGGACTGCTCGCGCGCCTCACGGTTGCCCCGCATCGCGTCAACTATCACCTTGAGCACCACCTGCTCATGACCGTGCCCCAGCACAAGCTGCCCGAGTTTCACCGTCTCCTCTTGAGCCGCGGTGCACTCGGCGACAGCCCCGTCGAGCCCAACTACGCCGCCGTGCTGCGCAAGGCGACTGCCGGCCGCCGACGTGCGCCGGCCGCCGCAGCTGACTCCGCGACGGCTTGACCCAAGAGGTCGCGGTCCGACAGCAGCGGCCAGCCACCGCTCAAGGCACCGTGATCGCGATCTCGTAGCGCGCGGGCGCGTCGCTGCCGTCGACAAGCTCGATCATCGCGCTTGTTGGCGCGATCAGATCGGTCTCCGGTGTACTTCGCCAAGTCCGGTACCCGGACAGTTGGGCGGGTACCTCGTTGACGAGCACGCTCTCCACGTCACGATCGACGATCACGTCGACATACACGACGATCCCCGGGCCGTTCGCCTGGGCCGCGTAGCTCGTGATCATCGGGTCAAACTCAGGCACAAGCTCAAGCTTGTAGTCACTGGCCGCGACCTCGAGATAGCGGACCTCCGCCGGCACTACGCCCTCATCCTCGCCACAGCCGGCGAGGGCAAGCAGGGCCAGGGCGACAAGCATGGAGATGTACTTGCGCATGAGCAGCAGGAACGAGCGCCGCGCTACCCTGAGTGGGGGCCCTCCGTAACGATGAACACAGCGAATTGAGTCACTCATTTTATGCGCTCAGCGACCTGCATCTGGCTTTGTGCGTGCACGTGGCTTGAGCCAGGCTTCGATCTCTGCCAGGAGCTTGCGGCCTTCGTCAGTCGTGCCGGAACGTGTCAGCGCTGCGTGGGCATCCTGGGCGAGGGCGACAGCGTCGAGCCCGGCGAACTCGGAGTTGGTGGTTGCGGAATTGGATGCCTGAGGGATCGGCTGTGAGGTGCCGTCGAGTGCCCTGGCGAGGGCGAACTGCATCGGGGCCAGTGTCAGCGGATCGTCACCCTCATTGCGTCGGATCCGAAGCGCAATGGCGAGCTGCTCTGCGGCGATCTGCGGCGATCCGCTCTGCTCTGCGATTGCCGCCAACGACTTGCGCAATGACACCGTGGAGGGGTCCTCGCGCCCGAAGGACGCCTCGCGGATCGCGAGGGCTCGTTCAAAGGTCGCGCGTGCGGCATCGGTCTGTCCGAGTCGCTCTTGGGCCAGGCCGAGATTGCGCAGCGCGAAGGCGACTTCCGGGTCCTCGGCACCGAGCCGGTTCTCAAAGATGCCTACGGCTCGTCGGTAGGCGATGACGGCCTCCGCCAGTCGACCCAGCTCGCGCTCCGCGTTGCCGAAGTTGACCAGGCCGCGTGCGACATCGATGTGGTCGTTGCCCTGGGCCCGTTCCTGAACTGTCAGTGCCTCGGCGTAGAGTCGGCTGGCCTCATCGTATTCTCGGCGGCGATAGGCCAGGATGCCGAGGCCGGTGAGGGTGGAGGCGACGTCGGGATGCTCCGAGCCGAGCGCCTTGATGCGGCCGGCGAGCGCCTGCTCGTAGAGGTGGCGCGCCATTTCATCCTCGCCGAGGTTCGAGTGGACATCGGCAAGGTTGTGCCGGATGCGAGCGAGCTCGTGATGTTGCGGGGAGAGCACCCGCTCCCCGAGCGCGAGTGCAATCTGGAGCTGCGCCTTCGCATCTTCGTGTCTGCCCGCGCGGTCGAGCAGCATGCCAAGGTTGCCCATACTGATCACAACCTCGGGATGCTCCTCGCCAAACACCGCGGTCTCAAGGGCAAGTGCTTGGGTGGAGAGGTCGAGCGCTTGCTCCACATCGCCGCGGGCCTCGTAGTCGAGCGCGAGATTGCCCATGGAAGCTGCCACCGCCGGATGCTCGCGCCCTAGCACCTGCTTGTAGACCCGAACTGCCTGCTGGTGCTGCTCGATGGCGACGTCGAGGTCGCCCCGCTCTCGGGCGGTCAGGCCGGTGAGATTGAGCCATCTGCCCCGTCGCACCGTGTTTCCCTCGAACTCGTCGATCCGAAGGAGCGCGATTCGGGCGTGGCGCGCCCACGCCTCAGCTTCATCTCTCCTCGCCAGGCGAACGCCAAAGACGTAGATCGCCCGCGTCGCTGCGTCAGCCGCGGACTCGAAGTCTTCGGACTCGGATGCAAGAAAGTAGGCATCGGCAAGTGCGGACGCAGCCGCGAGGGAGTCGCCAGCCCGATCGCTGGCGGCGGCGAAGATGAGTCGTGCGCGCGCACGCAGGGGCTGCCAGCCGATCGCGTCGGCATGATCGACGGCCTCCCCTGCAAGTTTGCGCGCGCGAGCGTATTGGCCCGCATCAAATCTCGCGTTCGCGCGCGTAATCTCGTCGCGCACCTTCGCGATGTCTGCTGCCGCGTCGGCAGGTGGCCTTGGACGCCGAGCAAGCGCGCGTCGATCGGTACAGGGTTCAAGGTCCGGCAGTTCGGCAGCGGCACCGACCGCGCCGACGATGGACTCTGCGTCCACTTCACTCAAGGCGTCGACGGCGGTTTCGAACGCGCTACGACGTTCCTCAAGGCATTCCACTGCGAGCTGGACTTCTTGCGCGCTCCAGTCGCGCTCAACCTTCTCGTGACGACAGATGGCGGTTCGTTCTGTGGCCCATAGGTCCGCCCAGCGCCCGAGCCACTTGGTTACCCGGCGAATCGAGTTCTCGGCGTAGGCAACGTCGGTCGCGCGCATCTTCCGTGCGAGTCGGTTGCGCACGGTGTTGTTGTACGTCTCCTGAATCGATGCGCCTTCCCTGTTGCACGCATCGATCGCGTGTTCACGCGAGACTCGACCTCCAAGCGCCGTGCCGCCGACGATCGCCAGCACCAAGACGATCACGAGACCGATCGCGCGGCGACGCGCGGTCGCGGCCTGCCGCTCGATCGCCGCAACCATTGCCTGCATCGATGGCCATCGATCCTTGGGGTCGGGAGCCAGTCCCTTCTCGATGATCCGGCGCAGCCAGTTGGGCACGCGTGTACCGGCAGGTGGTGGACGGCGGCGCCCCTCACAAACCGCGGCGGCGAGCTCATGAAAGTTCGCACCGGCGAAGGGCCGCTCGCCGTAGAGCGCCTCCCAGAGCGCCACGGCAAACGAGAACTGGTCCGCCAGGGGTCCTACGTCCGCGCTGCCGAACTGCTCGGGCGCCATATAGGCTGGCGTGCCCATGATCATCCCCGCCATCGTGAGTTCGGGTGACGTGGGCTGCGAGCCGGGCGCGTGTGCAAGAGGATCGGGTTCGACCTCTCCGGTCTTGTCGAGCTCAAGGCTGCCCGTGGACGTACTTGGGGGAACGTGCGCACTGTTCCTGGGGGCGCGCTCAACTCCTTGCGCTGCCGCGCTGCCGGTACTGGTCGGATCTGGGCCGAGGCGTTCCGCCCTCGCGAGGCCAAAGTCCATCACGCGCACGCGGCCATCGTCGCCGACCATCACGTTGTCGGGTTTGAAGTCCCGATGAACGAGGTTGACAGAGTGCGCGGCCGCAAGGCCATGGGCCGCTGCCAGCAGGTAATCGAGAACTTCTCGCCAGCCCCGCTTGTGCTCCCGAAGATAGGCCTTGAGCGTCTTCCCACGCACGAACTCCATCGCGATGAACACGCGGCCTTGGTGTGCACCGACATCGTGCACGGTGACGACGTTGGGATGGTCGAGCCGAGCCAGCGCTTGTGCTTCACGAAGCAGACGGGCGCTCGCCGCGTCGGTTGCAGAACCGGAGGGGCTTTGTTCCTCCCCGTGTTGCCCACGTTGGTCGCTTTCCGCGGCGGAGCTTTGCTGCGCGAGCTCTGGCAGGAGGAGCTTGAGCGCGACCTTTCGGTCGAGCTGCGGATCATAGGCCGCGTAGACCACTCCCATGGCCCCGGCGCCAAGCCGCTCCAAGAGCAGGTAGCGCCCAATCGTGTCGCCGTTGACGAAGGAGTGAGGCCCGTCGCCACGCCCACGCGGGGCTGCAGCGGCCAGTGTGGCCATGGCCGCCGCGTCGCTCGCAAACGTGTCGTCCAGCGAAGCGCCCTGCGTTGTCGACTTAGGCGCTGCCGCGACGGCGGCATCGCTCGCAAGCGTGTCCTCCAGCGGCGCGGGCACGACGGGGAGTATCGCACATCGATGCGAGCTCGCCTCCGCACTTGCTCGATCACGTCACATCGGGCGTCGACGCCTCCTCACCGCGCTCGGAGACGGCGGCGCGGCGAAGGGCGAATTCGTCATTGCCAACGCGCAGGTCCGACCACCCGACACCTTCGTCATTTCGATCGCCCGTCGTCGTGGCGCGAGAACAGGTCGGCCACGCGGATGTGCTGCGAGATCGTCTGCGGTCTGGGGCACGGTCCCCACCTAGACTCCACCAGCACGACCCGCGCCTGACGTCGACGGCAAGGAAGAACAATGGGCGCGTCAGATCATGGGATCGCGCAGGTCCAGCCGTAGCCAATTGGCTCGACGCCGCAACTTTGGTGGCAACCGACGCAAGCGGAACCGTCTGCTTCGAGGACCGTACGGGAGAGGTCGACGCGCTGCCACGACCAGTCGAGTGTGTCGGGCGAGCTGCCGTCGGCAAGTCGACGCATGACGGTCCACTGCGTGATCGAGCCCGTGCAGAACACGTCGCCAAAGTCGTACTCTTCCTTGAGCAGGATCGCGTCTACCGGGAACGGATCGACCCGTCCTTCGTAAGGCTCAAGTGCCGCGGGGTTGGCGAGGACGCGGATGTTGCTGAGGTTGTGATCGCCGCTACCCCGACAATCGCGTACCTCGACGAAGGACTCCGAGTAGTCCGCCTCGAAGTGCGGCTGCACCGGATCGCCGGCGTCATTATCCGTTGTCGCGCACGCGCTGAGGAGTCCCAGCGCGAGCACAGGGGCGAGCACAGGCGCGGGTCCGAGCCGTCGCTTGATCATGGCATCACGATGGTTCGAATGACGCTGTTGCCGCTGTCCGCCACGACCAACTTGCCGTTGGCGTACTCGATGCCGAAGGGGAGGTTGAGCAGCGCATCCTCCGGCGGGCCGCCGTCGCCCTCATAACCCGCTACGCCACACTGTCCAACAGCGGTTCTGATCATGCCGTCGGTATCGATGGCGCGGACGCAGTGGTTGCGAACATCGGTGAAGTAGAGCGTGCCGTCGTCGCCAAAGGCGAGATCTACCGGGAAGTCGAGCAACGCGTCGACCGCCGGGCCGCCGTCGCCGGCATATCCGTTCTGCGGGACGCCGTCGACGGGTGCGGTGCCGGCGATTCGTCGAACCACGCCGTCGGTGCCGATCATGCGGATCAGGTTGTTGCCGGTATCCGCGAAGTAGAGGTTGCCCGCAGGGTCGTACGCGATGCGCCCCGCTGGTGCGGCCGACTGCCCGAAGGGCTGTGACATTCGTAGCTGCGCCGCGGGGATGTCGTCCCCGGAGTAGCCAGGGGTGCATGGCTTGCTGCAGTCTGTCGCCGGGTCGCCACAGACCCACTTGCCCGACGCCCCGTTGGGTCCATCGGGACACTGAACTGGTGCTTGCCCGCTGACACACAGGCCTGGTTCGCTGGCGCCGACTGCGTCGACCATGCAGCGCCCTGCGAGCAGCTGAATGTTTCCATTCTCATCGATCATGCGGAGGACCTGATTGGCCTGATCCATGATCACGAGGTTTCCGAGCGGATCAAAGGCGACGCTGGCCGGAAGGTCGAGTGACGCGGTCGCGGCCGGGCCTCCGTCGCCGAAGTAGGCTCGCTTGCCGTCGCCGCAGGTGTCCGACACGTCCCCGGTCAAGCGATCGATCGTTCGGATCTTGCTGTTGTGCCACGCAGCCATGATCAAGTTCTGGCCGGTCGCATCGAAGATGATGTTGGTGGGGTGGTTGAAGTCACCGAACTCTGGGTCGTCCAGGCTACCGCCGAGCTCACCACGGCCGGCGATCCAGGTCAGCATGCCGTCTTCACTGAGCAGGCGCACGCGATGGTTGTTCCAGTCGAGCACGTAAATCGACCCGTCGTCCGCCGTCAGGGTGTCTTGCGGGAGCGACATCTTGGCCTCAAGCGCGACCATCGGCTCGGTGTCGGCGTCGAGGTCGTAGCCGGCCTCACCGCTACCAGCGACGGTGCAGATCGTTCCGACCTTCTTGGGGTCGCACCTCTCCTCCTGGGACGCGCTCGAACAGGCCGCCAGGCCAGCGCTCATGCCGAGCAGCGTCACGACGGCGATGGAGTAGATGCTGTTGCGCTGGTCCGCGCCGGGTTGCGGGCGGCGTGAAGCAACGGAGTGATTCGTCAGGAATGTCATCGCGCCACCTTCACAATCCGCGAGTTGAGCGTGTCCATCACGTAGAGGTTGCCGTCGGGATCGAACGCGATGCCGAACGGGCGGCGCAGCTGGGTCTCGGTCGCCGGGAGGCCCTCCTCGTCGTCGAGGCCGAGCTTGCCCGTGCCCACGACGGTGCGGATGTCGAGCGTCTCGAGGTCGATCGCGCGGACCTTGCCGTTGTCGGTGTCGGCGAAGTAGAGGTCGCCGTCGGGGCCGA
>CAZVEM010000033.1:22050-27642 GCA_964626165.1 uncultured Nannocystaceae bacterium | reverse complement strand
CATCGCCATCGCCATCGCCATCGCCGTCGCCGTCGCCATCGCCGTCGCCGTCGCCGGTCGTGGTCGCGCCGGCATCATCATTGCTATTGGAGCCCGGACCACAGGCCGCCACCAGGCCGAGTCCAATGACGATCGCGAGCGTTGCTTGAATGTGCTTGCTGTTCATGAGCTTTTTCCTACTTCGATTCAGGAGCGCGAACCTACTCGCGCCGACTTTCGGACGCGACAGTACTCACCAACCGCAATGGTCTTTGCAAGCCCCGATCTTGTCTAGGGGGTCGTGACGATTTCTCGCGTCATGGTCTGCGGGTCGCCCACCTCGCTCCGCGGCCGCGCACCCTGTCGCCTAGGGCTGTCTGGAAGCCCTTCGACGCATCTCTCGATCGATGTGACCTTTCGCAGATCACTCGCCGCATTCCCGGTGAAACCGCGGAATCAAGCCCGTCAAGCCCTGCTTGTCCGATCGGTATGCGCCCATGCGCCGCGCGGGGTTCTTTGACACCCTGCTAGGTCGGTCGCTCCATCACGGCGAATGATTGCGCAACGCGAGCCCCCGATGCGATCAGGGAGGTGATGCCGGGCTCCTCGGCGGGGATCCCATAGACCAGGAGCGGCCTTGGATCGTCGAGCCGCGCGCGGAGTTCCAGCAGCGCGACCGGCCAAAGTTCGCGAAAGACCGGTTCGGCCCACAGCCCATGGACCAACCAAGATCCGCCCTCGTCCGACACACGCGCGCGCATACACGCCGATACCAAGGTTTCGGTTCGGCGGTGACTCGCCGCGGTCATCTCCCATGCTTCGTCGATCCAGCCAAAGAGCTTGCGCAGATGAGATTCATTCCGATCCCCAAATCGCTCGCGCCGATCTTGGTCTTGCTCTCGCACGACGCGGGTCCGTGAGGCCTCCTCGGCGAGCGACCTCAGATCGGGGCCGTCGCGGAGCAGACTGGGCTGCACACTGACCGGCGTCGCAACGCTGCGGTCGATCTGCAGTGTCACCCGGCGTCCGAGTAGCTGGTAGCCGCAGGTGACGTAGAAGGCCTCGTTGTGAGGCTCTGCGAGCGAGCGCAGCCTGCCCAGCCCACGCGTTCTCGCCCAGGTCGCCGCTTGCTCAATGAGCGCTCGGCCCAGGCCGTGACCGCGGGCGTCGGCGCGCACCGCGACGCCTGCAGTCCTCGCGGTACCGTCTAAGGATGACGGCGCGCCGACGAGGGCGTAGCCCAGGATCGCGAGCGGATGTGTCTTGCGCTGGGATCCATCGAGCACGACGGGCGAGAGCGAGGCATCGACAACCTCGCGTGCGAGCTTGCGTGGCCACCAGTGGGCGGGTCGAGGCCCGCCAAAGACCTCCTGCGCGAGCGCACCGAGTCGCATCGCGCCGGCGTGCGTGCCGTCGCTTTGCAGTTTGCGAGCAGCCACGAGTATCGGGCCCGGCGGCTCTGTTCGCGAACGGCGACGAGGCTCTCTCGTGAGATCATGCGGAGGGGAGGCTGCATCTTCGTCGCTCCGAGCCCGCGTTGCAGCGGGGGCTTTGCGTCGCGCCTGCCTGCGCTCCCATGGCGCGGGCAGCGGCTGAGAGATACCCGGTACATCGAAGAAGAGCTGCGCGGTCTGGGGATTCGCTGCGATCGCGGGTTGCTCGGACGGCTGCGTCGTCGCGGCCCCCAGTCGGGGTGCCGTGCCGCTCTGCCGAGACGTCCGCGAACGCGTCGGATCTTTCGGCTCACTCGCCATGAAGGTCCGCGCTAGCGCAGTCCAGTCGCGCGCCGACATGCATCCAAGCGCTCGCTGGCCTCGGCGCGGGCCCGCTCTGCCCCCCGCGCGAGGATGTGGTCGACGAGACCGGGATCGGCCTGGAGATCCTTGAGCCGCGCACGCGCGGGCGCGAAGTGTTGCTCGATCTCTTCTGCGAGCGCCAACTTGGCGTGGCCGAAGCCGAAGGGAGCGCCGTCCCTGCTGCCGCTCTCGTAGCTTTGCTTGAGCTGCGCGAGCTTGTCCTCGCTCGCAAAGAGCCGAAGCAGCGCGGCGACATTGCAGGTGTCCCAGGGGAGCGGGGAGCCGAGTGGGGTCGAGTCGGTCACGATGGCGCCCAACGCCTTCTTGAGCGGCTTGCCCTCCAGAAACAGCGGGATGACGTTGCCGTAGCTCTTGCTCATCTTCTGGCCGTCGGTGCCCGGGACGTAGGGGGTCTTTGACAACTTCCACTCCGGGCGCCGAAGGATTGGCGCGCCCTTGGAGAACGTCTCATTGAAGTAGGTCGCCATGTCCTGCGCCATCTCGATGTGTTGAACCTGGTCTTTGCCAACAGGAACCAGCGAGGACCCATAGGCCAGAATATCGGCGGCCATGAGGAGCGGATAGATGAACAAGCCGACCGAGGGCTTGATGCCCTTGGCGACCTTGTCCTTGTATGAGTGGGCGCGCTCAAGCAGGCCCATGCCCGTGACGGTGGCGAGCAACCAGGTCAGCTCCGTCACCTCGGGGATGTCCGACTGCCGGAATAAGACGGCCTTGTCGGGATCAAGCCCGCAGGCAAGGTAGGTTATCGCGACGTCGCGTACGCTGGTACGCAGCGCGTCAGGATCCCGCACCGTGGTCAACGCGTGGTAGTCCGCGATGAAATAGAAGCATTCGCCGGGATGCTCATCTTGCGCCGCGATCTGCTGCTGCATCGCGCCAAAGTAGTTTCCCAGGTGCAAGGTTCCCGAGGGCTGGATCCCAGAGAGAATGCGAACCGCTGCTTCCGACATGCGCGCAACATGCCACGCAGCACTGTCGGAGGATAGTAGGTCGCCGCACGAGCGCGCGGCATCAGAGCTGTCGATGGCCCTGCATGTCGCCCGCGGCCGTCAGCCCAGGAAATGCCGCGCGGGGGCCGGTCGCGGAGAAAGCTCGATCGCACGCGGCGACAGCGAGGGGCGTGTCGCCCCCGTGCGGGTTGGCCTCGACGGGCGCTCGAACTATCGCTGCTTGGTAATGCGATCGCAGCCGACCCAGGGCCGCAAGACCTCTGGAACGTCGACGCTGCCGTCCGCGCGCTGGTAGTTCTCGAGGATCGCGACGATGGCCCGGGAGGTCGCGACGGCGGTGCCGTTGAGCATATGCACGTGGCGAGGCTTGCTCTTGCCTCCCTCGGAAGCGGCCGGCCGATAGCGAATCTTGAGGCGACGCGCCTGGTAGTCGGTGCAATTGCTCGTCGAGGTCACTTCACCATAGCCACCGCGTCCGGGCATCCAGGTCTCGATGTCGAACTTGCGGTAGGCCGGTCCCCCCAAGTCTCCGCTCGCGATGTCGAGCACCCGATAAGGAAGCCCGAGCGTCTGGAAAATCTCCTCCTCGATCGCGAGGAACTTGGCGTGCATCGCCTCGCTGACGCTCAGTTCGCCCGCGACGAAGGCAAAGAGCTCAACCTTGGTGAATTGATGGACGCGATAAAGGCCGCGGCTCTCTTGGCCCGCGCTGCCGGCTTCGGTCCGGAAGCAGTGCGAAAGACCGCACATCAAGAGCGGTAGCTGGTCGTTCTCCAAAATGGTGTCCGCAAGGAGACCTCCCAGGGTGATCTCCGCGGTGCCGACCAGGCACAGATCCGTGTTGGCGACGCTGTACACCTGCGTCGACGCACCGCGCGGATTAAAGCCGAGACCCGAGAGGATCTCGGCACGCGCGAGGTCGGGTGTCGTATGCAGCACAAAGCCGTGCTTTTGCGCCACACCAAGCGCGAAGCGCTGCAGCGCGAGGTCAAGCAGGACCGCTTCGCGCTTGAGGTAATAGAACTTGCTGCTCGCTACCTTGGCGCCGGACTCAAAGTCGACGAGATCGAGATCGAGGGCGAGATCGAGGTGATCGCGAGGTGCAAAGCCCTCCTTGTCAAAGTCTCGGATCTGGCCCCAGGTCGAAATCTGCGCAGAGACATCCTCGCCGCCTCGAGGCACGTCCGGATGTGTCAGGTTCGGGACGCGTGACCACGCGCGATCGCGTGCCGCCTCGGCCGCCAGCGCTGCTTCTTCCAGCGCGCGCGCTTGCTCCTTCATCTGCCGACCTTCTTCGATGAGGGACGCTCGCTTCGCCGCTTGCTCCTCGCGTGGGAGCGCGCCGACGGACTTCATGGCCTCCGCGTTGCTGTTTTGCCGGCCGCGCAGCGCCTCAATCTCCTGCAGGCGGCTGCGATGCTCGTCGTCGAGCTCGATCAGCTTCGCCACAGCGAGGCGCGCACGCTCGGCGGCCCGCACGTCGTCGCGCGTGAGCTCCTGGGCCTCGGGGCTGTCGCTCTCAAACGGCAGCACGCCCCGGTCCAGCAGGGTCTGGCGCACGATCTCGGGTTCCTCGCGCAGCAAGCGGATGTCCAGCATGCGGCGCACGATAGCGGCTTGACCCGCAGCGCGTCGTCGTTCATGCTCGCCGCCCCCGCAGACAGCCCGCCTTCCCGGCGCGTGCGGCGGACCAGACAGGAGCTCCCATGGGTTACGCAGACAATCGCCGCACGCCGAAGATGTGCCAACGCAAGCGCCAGAAACTCAAGAAGGCGCGTGACGCCCGTAAGGCCGCGGCCGCGGCCGCCGCCAAGGCCAGCGCAGCGGCCCCCGCAGCGAAGAAGAAGGCGACGAAGAAGTAGTCCATCGCGCGCGCAGCCACCGATGAGGCTGCGTGAGATGAGCGACTTTTTTGGGCCTCGAGCGGGCGAGACGTAGGGTGTGGGCTGAGATCCCACCCATGTCGGCGCACCGCTCGTACCTGTTGACCTTTGCACTCTCCGCACTGTGCGCGGGCGCAGGGGTTGCGGCCGCGCAGGGCCCCTCAAGGGATGCGCGCGACGGCCAGCCGCCCGCAGACGCACCGCCGATGGCGGACGCCAATGCGCGTTCGTCCGCGCCGAGTCACCCCGCCTCGGGGTCGACCGTTGCCGGACCCCCCGTTGCCGGACCCCTTGTCGCCGCACCCTGCCGCGTCGAGTCCAAGCTTGCCGGTGGTGAGGACCCCTCCACGGTGCAGTGGAGCGAACTCATCGCGGCTCGCCTTGCGGCGCTGCCGCAAGCCAAGTCAGGTCGCGGCGAGGCTGAACGCACCCACGCCACGGCCGGACTCGGCTCGCGCCTGGGAGGGCCACGCAGCTACGAGTTGCTCACCCGCCGTCTGGAGAGCGTCGCGACGCGATTTCCCAAGCACGCCCGTGTTGGCATTCACGTCCGTGATCTCGACACCGGCAAGGTGATCTTCGAGCGACACGACGACCTTGGACTCAATCCCGCGAGCAACCAGAAGCTGGTGACGGCAGCGGCCTCGCTCGCACTGCTTGGCAGCGACTATCGCTTTCACACCAAGGTGTACCTCGTGGACGACGCGCTGGTCATCGTCGGTGAGGGCGATCCGAGCCTGCAGCTGGATGACATCTACGAACTCGCGGCGCGGACCGACGCCGCGCTCCGTGGCCGCGCGGTGGAGCGCGTCATCTATGATGACTCGGCGTTTAGCGATGAGCGCTATGGGCCCGGCTATCGAGAAGATGGCGATGAGGCCTACCAGGCACCCAGCGGCGCGCTCTCGCTGAATTTCAACACGATTGAGGTCAACGTACGCGCCGGCGCGCACGAGGGCG
>CAZVEM010000033.1:20194-21950 GCA_964626165.1 uncultured Nannocystaceae bacterium | reverse complement strand
GCGCAGGCGTTGAGGTGGAAGTGCACGCGCGCACGCGCCAAGGAGGGGCTCACTCGCCCGCGCAGGTCCGCACCGAGCATCGCGATGGCAAGACTCGCGTCATTGTCGACGGCCTGCTGCGTCCGCGCGCACTCTTCGTCACCCGACGCAAGATCACCGACCCCGGTGCATTCACGGCGAACGCCTTTAGCTACGTCCTTGGCCGGGTTCAAGGACACGCGCCGCTACCGGCCTCTCGCGGTTCGCTCGGAGCGGAGGCAGAGCTGCTCGCCGTGCACGAGTCCGAGACGCTCGCGACCGTGCTCGGCTCCGCGATGCGCTACAGCAACAACTTCACGACCGAGCAGGTCTTGAGGACCTTGGCCTGGCGCAGCAACGGTCAGCCGGGCAGCTTTGCGGGCGGCTCGCACGTCCTTGAGTCGTTTCTCGCGGCGATCGGCCACAAGGATGACGTGCATGTCGTCAATGGCTCGGGACTCTCGACGGAGGGGCGCCTGACGCCCGCGACCCTCGTCGATCTTCTCGCGATGGCGCGAAGCAATGACGTCCACACGGCCGATCTGCTCGCGACCCTCGCAACCGTCGGCGGCGAGGGCACCTTGCATTCACGTGTCCATGTCGGTCGCGGTCTCGTGCGCGCAAAGACAGGCACGATCGGTACGGTCTCAGCACTCAGCGGTGTCGTGGCGTCGCCCGACGGTTCGCGCATGCTTGGCTTTTCGATTCTCGTCAACGGCCACGATGCGGTCGCGACCCGTCCCGCTCAAGACGCGATGGTCGCCGCCCTGGTTGGTCACACGAATACGCGTCGCCGCGATGCGGCGCCCTAGCGGGCCGGCAAAGAACCCGCGAGGAGTGCTTGGACCTGCCATCACCATGCAGATCGACGGGCGCGGCGGGAGCGTAACGGGCGTAGGTGACCGACGAGCATCCAGGCGCCGCATCGTCAGGGCGCGGCCATGCACCCGGCGGGGCTTTTCCACAGCCCCCAGGGGGCATCGCGCTTGCGAGGTCGTGCGACGGCTGCGCTAGCCGGGCAGGATGCACGCGCCGACGTTCATGATCTCGGGCTTGGTCGACAGTGCGACGCACTCCGCTCCCTGTGCCTCAAGCGTGCAGGTCGTACCTCCGTTGAGATCACAGAGCTCGGTGCAGCACTCCTCGTACTGGCAGCCTGGCACGACCGAGTTGTCCATGCAGACCAGGCCGCTCTGGCAGTCGTAGGACAGGAAGCAGTTGTCGCCGACGCCGGCAATCTGCGTCGAGGGGGTGCATACAAAGCCACCCGTCTCCGGGCGATACCAGCAGGTCTCTCCGCCACCCGGACAGTCCTGCGCGAGCGGGTCGCACTTGGGAAGGCAGAGCGGCAGCTCGCCCCCGGCACACTCCTCTCCCGGTAGGTCGCAGAGGGGATTGGCCACCGTGCCCTTGCAAAAGGGCCGACAAATTCCTGTCCAGGGCTGGAAGATCGCGGCTGCTCCCCAGCAAGAACCATCACCGTCGCAATCGTCGGTTCCAAGAAGGATGCCGTCGTGCATGCAGGTCTCGCCGAGCTTGCGATTGCCGGTCACGTCGACGCAAAAGAACTCTTGCTGCTGGGTCGAGATGTTTGCGTACCAGACACATTTTCTCCCCTCGCCACAGTCTTGCTCGTACGGATCGCACATCTCCTCGCCGTCACCATCACCGTCGCCATCACCGTCACCGTCACCGTCACCGTCACCGTCACCGTCACCGTCACCGTCACCGTCACCGT
>CAZVEM010000033.1:0-20094 GCA_964626165.1 uncultured Nannocystaceae bacterium | reverse complement strand
CACCGTCACCGTCACCGTCACCGTCACCGTCACCGTCACCGTCACCGTCACCGTCGCCGTCACCATCACCATCGCCATCGCCGTCGCCGTCGCCGTCGCCATCACCATCGCCATCGCCGTTCGTGTCCCCGGCATCGGCATCGCCCTGCTCGGCGGTGCACGCCACTGTCGTGCTCGAAGCGAGGAGGATGGCGAGCGCAAGCGAGTGAGTTAGGCGAAGGCGCAACATGAGCTATGACCGTATCAAACCGAGCTCGGGACCGGAACGGAGCGGTCAGAATTGCTATCGTCACCCGATGATCACGTTGTTCGCGCCGCCGGCGCCCACGGGTTGGGAGTGCGCGAATGTGAGCCCGTTTTGCGTCAAGCTGGAGATGTGGCTGCGGCTCGCCGGCCTGCCCTACCAGCTCGCACCCGCAAACCCAATGCGTTCGCCGAAAGGGAAAATTCCCTACGCACAAGATGGTGGTGAGATATTGGCCGACAGCGGCATCATCATCGAAACGCTGCGAGAACGTCACAACGTGACCTTGGACGATTGGTGCGATCCACAGCAGCGCGCTGTTGGCCTGTGTCTCACCCGGACCCTTGAGGAACACCTCTACTTCTGTGTGCTGAAGCTTCGCTGGACCAGTCCGGTGGCGTGGCCGCATCTCCTCACTGCCTTTGGACAGTTCGTTCCGAGATTGGTCCTGCGCCCCGTGATGCGCTCGATCCGGCGCTCCGCCATTCGAACCGCGCACGGCCAGGGGATTGGTCGACACTCCACAGAGCAGATCCTCGCGATGGCGGATGCCGATCTCGCGGCCGCGTCCCAACTCCTTGGAACCCACCGCTTTGCACTCGGAGATCGTCCGAGCACGCCGGATGCCACTCTCTTCGCGTTTTGCGACGCGCTCCTTGGTGTGCCGTGGTCAGGTCCCGAGAACGACCTCATCAAGCGCTACCCGAACTTGGTCGACTATCGTGAGCGACTGCGCCAAACCTATTGGCTCGAGTGGCGTGCTGCGATTCCGCGCGACATTCCCGAGGCCTCGTGATCGCGGGTGATTGCGGGTGATCGCGGGTGAACACGGGTGATTTCGGGCGATCGCAGGTGATCGCGGGTCATCGTGATTCACGGTCGCTCCGCAAATCTTGCGCACCATGACAATCGTGTCGCACCGATAGGGCGCGACGCGATCGAACAGGGCATCCGCATCGAGCAATGCCCAATCGGTGTCGCGAGCGGAGCAATCCCAGCACGAGCCTGTATTGAATGGATCGGTGTCGTGCGCGTATAAGGTCCGCGTGGCAATGGATGGTGCATGACCTCGTCTTGCGCGAGGCGGAGCCAGAGGCCTCACCCGAACCAGGGGGTCGGAGATGAACGATGAGACTTGAACCCAAACAGCCGACAAGCGTGCGTGGTCTCGGAGACGAGACCATGTCACGGCTGTGGAGCATCGCGGCGACGCCGCGGTGCGGGCGTGGGTATCCGTCCTTTCGTGCTGATTCGGCCCGATTGGACGTGTGACCAAGCGCTCGGCGCTTGTGACGTTGCTTGAGCTCGCTCTGGCCGCGTCACGGGCGATCCGCCGCAGAGGTAGGACGGACTGCGTGCACGTCTCGTGCGCCAGTCGATCGCGTCTGCACGACGACGTCTCGGGTGGGAGCCGTCGGACGCGATGTTCGGAGTGTGCCAAGCCACTTTTGCGCCGCTCCTTCGAACCCCGTGGGTCGTCTCGACTCGCGCGGCATCAACTTCGTGCCGTCGACCTCGGAAATGTGCGTTAGTTCTGGCCCACGCCACTGCGCGTGTTGGCCAGGCGAAGCGCTCGACTTCGACTCTGCGGTGTCCAGCACGGCTTGACGGACCGATCAGCGAGATGGACGAGCGACGGGCCCTATGAGGCTTGCTCGATCATCGAATCACGGCGAGTTGTCACGTGCACGCGCACATGGCGAGGCGCAGTGGAGAGGTTCTCAAGCAGCGCGTGGAGACGATCGCAGGTGCCGAGCTCGACCCGCACCGCGGCGACCGTTGGGATCGGAGCAGTCGCTGGGAACGGAGCAAGCGCAGCGGTCCTCGTGACCCCAGCGATTCAAGCGCTGCGGCGCCGACCCTCGGCTCCACGCGGCCCACATGCACCCCGATCTCCGTGCTGAGCAAGCGCGGAGCCCGTCTAGCGGCTACCCTCGCAAGCCCGAGATGGACGGTCCAGCCGACGCGCCTTGGCTTGAGAGCGACAGCGACGACGGCGCGCTCGTGGAGCGCCTGCGTGGCGCGGCCGTGTTGCCGCTTCCCAAGCGCGTCGCGTATCTCGGACTTGCGTCGATGATGGCGAACGCGTCGGAGCGCTCGCCTGCAGCCCGTGCGGCCGCGGTCGAATGCCTCGCGGGATGCGCCGGCATCGTGGGTCTCTCTGCGATCGTACGTGCTCTCGATGACGAGGCCATGGAAGTGCGTGTCGCCGCGGTGGATGCCTTGCGCAAGAGTTCGATGGTGCAGCCTTTGCGATGGGCGCACGCGTTGTTCCACCGGCGCCTCGATGTTCGTGAGCGGGCGCTCGACGTCGGCGCCCCCGAGGGGAGCGTGCACCTGGTGCCCTATCTCCGCGCACATCCGCAGTTGCGGTCGCGCGCCGCTGCCGTGCCCTGGCGTCGTGTCGACTTGCGCCTGATGATCGACCTGTATCGCCGCGGTGCCATTGAAGCCAGCGAGGTCGTGCGTGAAGTCGCAAGCGGGGATCGAGCAAGCGCTCGGGCATTCTTCAGTGCCGGTGCAAAGCGAGGTCCCGCGATGATTCGCGACTACCTCGCTCGCTGGCGCACAGAGCAATCGCCACCCGTCACGGCCCCTGGCTACGACATCTTGGATGAGTGGTGCGCGATCGTGGAAGCATCAGGCGACGAGAAGGCCATCGGCTATCGCGCGACCTTTGAGATCGTCGACACACCCGATGACCGTACGCTCTCGCGACGTGCGCTTGTCAGCTGGCTCGCCTTCGATGAGCTCACCGAGGGGCGCGCGAGCTTCTGCGCGAAGCTCGAGCCAGCCTCCCTGCGTTTTGCCGCAGCGCCGCTGCCCCTGCGTCGTGCGGCATGTCGCGGTATCTCGCGCTTCGGGTCGAGCAGGCGCTCGACGCCGGATGGCGAGGTCGATGCGATGCTCGCCAGCGAGCTGGTGCAGCCGACGGGTGAGCTTGGGCTGGACCTGGTCGCCGCGGCCTACATCGTTGGGTTGCGCTCCACGCAACGAATCGAACGCTGGCTCGCGATCGACCTCTCGACCAGTCAGGTCCTGGGCTCCATGGCGCTGGAACGGGCGCGCGAGCTGGTCGCAGCGTTGGCGCGGCACAGCGTTCCCGCAAACGACCAAGTCGCGGAGTTGATCGCACTTGTCGATTCGGGCGACCCCGCTGTGATTCGCGACCTCGCGGTCCATGCGATGCACGTGCGCGTCAGCGCAGGCCTTCCGACCACCGAACTGTGGCTCGTCCTGGGCGAGAGCTGGACGCGCGGACAGGCGCTGACGGAACTCATCGTCTTGGACGCGAAGGTGCAGCGCGCCGATGCCGGAGTGAGGTCCGGTCTCCTCGACGTCGCGATCGAGTCGGGGCGCGCGGCCACCCTCATTCAAGCGATCGGGCCTCAGATCGACGGACGACAGGCGATCGATGTGCTGAGGGCATGCGCCGACGCCGAGAACACCGCGCTCGCGCAAGTGATCGCGGACTGGTTGCTGTCGAGCGCGACCGCGCAAGTCTTTGAAGAGCTCGCAAGCCTGCTTCCCCCCGCGCAGCTGGGGCGGATGACCGCCGTGGTCGAGCGCGCATTGGCGGGCTATGCCAGCCGCAGGTCCCGTCTGGCCGAGGTCGCGCAAGCAAGCGATGACGCCGCGCTGCGGGCTTGGGGCGTACGGCTCAAGGCCGAGGCCACGACCTCGCGTCCGACCACGTCGAGCCAGATCCGAGCGCTGAGCGCCGCCGAGCGCAAGTCCATCGTCGAATGTGACGATGGGGAGCTTGACCGCGCGTGCCTGGTCGCACTCGATAGTCCGCGCACCGGTCTCACCGACGCGCTCTCCAGTCGGGCCGCGCCGCTGCCTTCTGCCATGGCCTGCGCCGCGCTGATGGGCTGTCGCGATCCGCTCGCTCAGGTCGCGGCCACCCTAGAGAAGTTCTGGGACCATGACAGCCCTGACTTCGCGGACGTGGTCCACAACTGTAGCGCGCGCAACTGGGCGCACGACGTTCACGTCAACCTGGCGGGCAACGCGTTGCTCTGGCGCTGGGACCGACATGCGGATGAGATTCAAGCGTGGCTCAATCGCCTCGGGCATCGACTCGATGGCGTGCTGGCATTTGTCGAGACGCTACCGGGGCGCGTGGCGGGGCCGATCTTCTGGGAAGCACTTGCGCGCCTCTGCATCCGCGAGTTCCACCGCGACCGAAAGTGGCTTGACGCGTTTGACCTTGGCGGAGCGCGAATGCGCTGCCTCGCGGCGCTGGGCAGCGCCAAGTCGCAGTCCGCGGCGCGCCTCTTGGTGGTGCTCGCACAGATACAGCCCGACGCGCGTGCGCGCGCCGACCTGATCGCGGAGATCCACCATCGTGCCGACGCGATTGATGACGAGACGCGCTTTGTGCTGCGTGGTCTGAGCGATTTCGATGGCATCCCGCGACGAGCACCGCGTCCCGTGGCGCAGCAGGTCGAGATCCCCTGGTGGCGTCGCGCATTGGGCCACCTGATGTCGGTGTGGACAGGGGGGATCGAAGAGCACGTCGTCGCGTGTGGTTCCGTCGACCTCGCGGATGTCAGCGCGGGACTTGAGGCCTTGCTGTCAGTGGGCGAGCCGGGCGAGCTAGCGCTCGCGACCGTGCTGGGACAATCGCCACCTGTCACCCACGCGCCCGCAATCGCGCGAAGCGTCGCGAGTTGGCGCTCGGCCGCGGCCGTGACGGCCGCACTGCGGCTCATCGAGGATGTCGGGGTCGACGCAAAGGTCCGCTTCTTCTTGGCGCTGTCGTGCTTGGAGCTGGCAGCCGGGGTAGGACGACTGCGCGCGCTTGAGATCGCCTGCGAAGAGAACAGTGTGCAGTGGTTCGGCAAGCAGGAGTGGGACGCGGCCATCCGTGCGCTCGAAGATATTGACCTTGTCGCAGCACACTTGGTGAGTTCGCCGCAGCATCTCGCCTACCGGCGTGCCGTCGAGCACCTCTGCGAGGCCGCGTCAGAGCACCCCGCGAGCGTTCGCGCGCTGATGTCGTTCATGCGCGTGCCTGCGCCTCGGCCTGCCGATCTGAGGGCCCGAGCCGCCGCTTGGCTGTGGCGGTCCGGCGAGTCGATCGGCCTCGCTGAGATCGCGACCAAGCTATGCACAACGGGCTTCGAAGGCCTGACAGGACTCAACCTTTGGCGCTGCGGTGAACGAGCGCTTGAGACCTTGCTCGGCACCGTGGTCGACGCAGCCCTGGTCGCCGGGGGCGCGTTGGCTTCGCCCGGATCCTCGGCCGAGCTGCGGGCGGTCGAACTGCTCGACGCTGCTTCAAGCGGAGCCGCATTCGCGCGAAGAATGGACGGTCGTCATCGACGCCGACTCTTGCTGGAGGGCAGCGATGATCGGGCACGCGCAAAGCTCGTGCAGGGCGACATGTCGTTCCTCCGCCGCGATCGCAAGCTCGTGGCGATCGCGTCGGTGTTTGCCTGGGGCGTGCGTCGCGGTCGCGATCTGACCGGGCGGCTCTTTGGCGTGCACATGACGCACAAACGCAAAGATCTCGGCCACACGCGACTCAGCGAGTCTCGCATCTTCGTATCACCCTTGCCTTTGCTGCGCGGTGATCCAGATGGTCGCGATGTCGTGGAAGGTCTGATCTTGCATGAGTTCGGTCATCACCTCTACCACGCCGGTCCGGGTGACGAATTGGTGTGGAAACGCGCCCAGCGTGAGGGCCTCTTTGGCATCCTGAATCTCGTCGCGGACGAACATCTCGAGCGCAACCTCCGATCGATCGATGTTCGCTATGGCGATCGGCTCAAGCGCTTGGCCGCGTTCGCATTTCAGCATGACGATCGCGATATCGCGATCGATAGCCTCCTCGGCTGGCTTGGCGTCGATGCCTCGGAAGTTTTGGGATCCGTGGGACTCCAGGTCGCGTATCCGTCCGATAGCGTGCGCACAAGCAACCACGCGCTGCTGGCCGAACTCGATCGGATCGGGAACTCGTTCGCGCGCTTCGTCAAAGCGCTGCGCATGGGACAGGGCAATCGATCGCAGGATCCAGTTGTGGACAAGGCGCTCGCCCTCTTTCCCGCCGGGCGCTTCCGACACGAGACCATGGCAGGGCTGTGGGAGATCACGCAGCAGCTGGCCGAGCTCTTTGGCATCGACTCGACACTGGCGAATTGCTTCGGCGGTCATGAGTCGCTCGAGTGGGGCGAACGCGACAGCGAGATCCATGGCGAGGGCATCGGCGACGAAGAAGTCCAGCGTGAGGTCGAACGCATCCTCGATCCACGGCGTACGCAGGCGGGGCCGGGCGAGGGGGCCGGGGGCAAGCCGAGCCGACTACAGATCAACGTCGACGGCAGTGAGTGGTTTGCCCCGATCGACGTGGTCGAACGCATTCCCAAAGACCTGGCGCGTCACCGCGAGATCGCCAAGGAGACGCGGACCGCCGCCGACCGCCTCCGAGAAGTGCTTGAGCGCCTGGGACTTCGTGCGATGCCGCAGCGGGCACGACTCCGCGGTCGTGCCTTCGACCGCACCCAGACGATGGCACTCGTGATTCGTCGCGATCCACGGATCTTGATCGCGCGCGAGATGGTTCCCAAGGGCGACCTCTTCATCGGCGTGGCGATCGACTGTTCGGGTTCGATGTCAACGGGGCAGAGCATCGAGAAGGCGCATCGGTTTTGCGTCACGCTTGCCGAGGCGGTGAAGGATTTGCGAGGGATCGATGCCCGATTCTTTGGCTTTACCGATCGCCGTATCTACGATGCAGGTGATGCCCGTGACTGTGCCGCAGCAGCGCTTGCGCCCAACGGCGGCAACAACGACGCGGCCGGGCTGCAGCACGTCGCCAAGGTCGCGTTGGCATCGCCGCGGCGGCACAAGCTCATCGTGATGGTCAGCGACGGGCTACCGACCGAATGTACGATCGGCGCGCTCCGCGGTCTGGTCCGTCAGCTAGAGCGGCGCCACGGCCTCCTCTGCGCCCAGGTGGCCGTGCGGCCTCTGGAGGAGAAGTGTTTCAACCACTACGTCGAGATCGCGGGTGACGATGTGGCCGCAGCTTGCGTGAAATTTTCCCGAGTGGTGGCCGACCTCGTCGCGCGCACCCAATCCGCATGAACGCACAAGGATGAGTCATGGCCGAGAGTAAATGGAAGAGCGAAGAGATTGTCGTCGGTCGGACGATGACGGCAGTGTTTCGAACCAACGATCAAGCTGACTCGCCGTATCGGGTACGCGCGAGCCGGTTGGATGGCCGCCGTTCGCCGAAGATCGTACTGAGCAAGGACGTACGCATCGTGCCGGGCGTCCCCTGTCTGGTTCGCGTGCTCTCGATCACCAAGCCGGGGGTGCCTGACCATGGACTGATCGAGGTCGAGTGGGCTGCGCCATCGCCGTTTCAGCTCGATGGGGTGTGGCTCGATCCGCAAGTGGGAAAGAAGCTGCAGGTGGCGCTCGACAGCGGTCTCAACATCCTCCTCGACGGGCCGCAAGGCTGTGGCAAGACGGTCACGGCTCGCGCGGTCGCGGACTCGCTGGGCATGCAGTTCGTGTTCTTTAACTGCGGAGCCGTGGTCGAGGCCAGCGATTTCTTCGCAACGATTCAGGTACGAGCAAGTGAGAGTGGCAGCCCGATCACGGACTTCGTCAAGACTGAAGTTCTCGAAGCGATCGAGGCGGCCCATCATCACCCCGAGCGCCGATACTTGGTCTTCCTCGATGAGCTCAATCGCTGCCCCGAGTCGGCGAGAAACGCCCTCATGCCTGCGCTCGATAGCACTCGCAAGGTGTTCCATCCGATTGAGAACCGCTTTGTCGGCATTCCCGACAACGTTCAGTTCATCGCGGCGGTCAATCGCGGCAGGGAGTTTTCGGGGACCTTCGGCATCGACGCGGCCCAGCTTGACCGCTTCGCACCGCTGCAGATGACCTATCTGCCTGCGGAAGAGGAGGTCAATCTCCTGGTCGGACGCCATGAGGATCTGTCCCCGTCGCTCATCCAGCACATCGTGGCGGTCGCGCGTGCGGTTCGTGGTTCCGCCGAGTTGCCCTCTTCGCTGTCGGTCCGCGCCACCGAGGAAGCCTGCGTGTTCCTGGAGCACCCGCTCTACGTGGGCGATGCGACCGGCAGTCTGCTCGAGATCCTCAAGACGAGTTTTTGCGGGCGGTTCTCTGGCCGCTGGGACGAGGTCAGCTCCGACGCGGGCGGCGTTTGGGCGATCTGCCGCAAGACCCTCAAGGATCGTGGTCTAAGTGTCCCCGAGGACTAGCAATCTCGATAGGGCGCGGAGGATTCGGTGTGGCAGAGAGTCCCGTCTCCGCGTGGTCCGGCGCCTCAACTCGGATTAGCCGAGCGGATCGTCGTCGACGATCATGAGCTTGCCCTTCTTGCGGTACTCGTCGGGATCACGCGGGGCAGGCTTTGGCGAATCGGGCGGCGGATCGCAGGGCGCATCGGCGTCGTCGTTGAAGGGCGGGGGGGGATCGGGGAGTTCATCTCGGTGGATCGCAGGCTTGCCCTGGAGCCGATACTCGGTGGGCGGCGGCGGCATGTCGCCCTTGACTCGGATCTCATCCTCCAATGGCTGCTCGTGCACGATCACCTCGACTGCGGCGGTTCCAGGCTCGGCAGGCACGACGTACGCGGGAGAGGTCACCGCCGGGCTCACCTCCACGGCATCGACCTGAGGCTGATCGTTCGCGTCGCCGTGCGGTGTGCAGGCCGCGAGCGCGACCGCCAGTGTCGCGCGACGCATCGGTCTGCGGATCTGGACCAGCGCCTCACTTGACGGCGCAAGTCGAGCGCGACGAGGTGTGTCGCTCGCGATCGATCCCAGCGAGTTTCCGCCACTGCTTGAGCCGGCGCGCGAGGCAGCCATCACCGCGCCGCCGGAGATCGAATCGGAGTCCGCGAATCGGATCGTACCGTCTCTCCGGACGATGTAGGACACGCACAGTCTCTCGTCACGGGGGGCCCTGATCACCTTGCGGGCGTCCTCTTCGGCGAGACTTGAGAGGTCGACCACGTGGAACGAGCAAGCCTCGCAGTACCGGCGCTTTGCTGCCGCACCCACGGCCGCCGCATCCGGGCCCGCTTCGCGCATCGCGTTCCAATCTTCGTCACACGGCGCAGGGATCTTGATCTCGTCGGGCTTCATGGCAGACCCGCAATAGACGCTCGGCACCCGGCCTTGGTCTGATGACACCGCGAGCGGGCCGGCCGCCCCAAGGCGGGGAGGGCCGGATCCCGCGTCAGAATCTGCTAGGCCCCATCCCAGCGCCGTTGTTGGTTTCGTGCGTTTTTGTCGCGGAACGCTGACTCCATGTCGACGCCGACGCGATTCGCGAGCGCCAAGAGGTAGTTCATGCAGTCGACGAGCTCCTCGCCGACCTGCTCGATCGACTCCTCTTTGGAGAGGGGATTGGCGCCTGACTGCTCGAACATCTTCTTGTGCCTGCGAATCGCCTTAAAGAGCTCGCCGATCTCCTCACCGAGCAAGAAGCAGTTGTTGACAAGGTCGACGCTGTCCCAACCGTGCATCGCTTCAAGTCGATCGATGTAGCGCTGGTACTCCGACATCGGCGCGCCGTCAGGCAACTCGATGCTCGCGGCGGATGTGCGATCGTGGCTCATGGCCCGCAGTATGCCGTGAGTGAGTGGCACATGGCGTGAACACACTGCATGCATGTGCGCCCGGGCATCTGCACGCGAGACCCCTGGCCCCGAGGTCTGTGGAGGTGTCCGCTTCCGATCTCCGAGCGACTGCACGACCCGGTATTGCCGGTGACTTCGTCGCGCGCAATCGTCCTTCGACAACCTGCTTAGCCCTCAAGGCCCACCAACATGCGCTCTTTGGGTTCGGGCGGGGGAGGCGTGCGCTTCATGACGCCACGCAGGGGGACTTTGCGCGACGAACCACCGGAGGCGCCGCCGTCGTGGGCGTCCGCAGCATCGAGAAGATCGACATCATCGGGATCGCAGGGAGTGGTGCCCTCGCCGGCGAGAGCGCCCACGGGGCTCTCGTCGCGCGCGAGCTCTTTGGCGATCGGCAGCGTGATCTCCTCACTCACCAGCAAAGGTGCCTGCACATCGACCGGCGGATCGACGGGCGCGAGATCTTCGAGCCCGCCATGCGGCGCACATGCAGCGAGGACCAGCATGAGGCTGGCGCCCGCAAGTGCGGCGCTTGGGGAGAGCGAGGTTCGTGTGCGGCTCAAGCCTCCAAGTGCCGACGCAAGGCCGGTGTGCGGGGCAGCTGTGCGTGGGCTCGCGCGCCGCAGCGCGCTTGCAGGCACAAAACCGGGGATCCGGCGCTCGAGTTGAGCGGTCGAGCGCGGCGCAGGGCCGGCATCGCCAAGCCCGACGAGAGGCACCGGCTCACGTGCAAAGCGTGCCGCTCTGGGGCGGTCGTGCTCACCCTGAACCGCGTCGTCGACGAGCGCGTCCGAAAATCGGCCCGGGTCCAGGCAGGTCGTCGCACGAAAGTAATCTTGGGTGACGAGGGTGCCGTCGGGGCGAAAGCGCGCAGAGACGCACACACGCGTGCCATCGGTTCGGTTCACCAGATCGCGGACCTCCGCATCGGTGAGAAGCGAGAGATCGACGACCGAGTGGGCGCAGCGCTCACAGTGCCTGCCGCCAGGCACGCGCGCCATTGTGCTCCAGTCCTCATCGCAAGGGGTCGGGATCGAGACCTCATCGCCGAGCATGGCGCCCGAAACGCGCGGCCCGCCGCCGAGGTCTGCGCCCACCGGTCCAAATTTTCCGCACATGATGGTGCAGAGCAGGGGGGGGCGACCGCACAACCGGCCCCACGAGGGAATGCCCCTGGAAACCGTGCCGCTGGCACCTCGCATGGCGCGGCCAGGCCCAACGCTTTGGGCTCGCGCGAACTTGCCCGCGAACGTGTGTCCGACGACGCCGATGATGAGGGCACGCTGAAGTGGAGTGCGGGCGCAGGGACACTCAGCTCCGTCGATGCTCGGAACCAGGCCGCCCTCTGGCAGGCTCTTGAAGATGCTCGCGTAGCGCATGCTCGCGCACTCACCACGCCGCCGATTGTTGCTCGTCGGCCACGTACGCCCGGAATGCTGCCTCCTCGCGCCTCGTTCTGGATCGCGACTGCACGGCCATGAACGCCACGCGGGTCCTTCGACAGCCTGCTAGCATCCGCGACGGGTGCAAACCGAGACGCGGATCTATCTGCTCGGTGCGTTTCGAGTCGAGGTTGCGGGTACGCCAGTACCCTCTACGGCTTGGCGCAAGCGGCGACCCGTGGAGTTGTTGTCCGCACTCGCGCTCGCGCCGGGACGTGTGCTTCATCGAGAGGAACTGATCGACCGCCTCTGGCCCGACAAGGACCTCGAGGCGGGGGCAAATAATTTGCATCGGGCGCTCTACGATCTGCGACGCATCGTCGGCGGAGAGCTGGCGTTGATGGATCGGGGTGCGGCTCGACTGGCCGACGAAACTTGGATCGACGTCGATGCATTTGAGCGAGCCGCGGCCGGAACGACGCAGGAGTCACTGAGGGACGCAGTCGCGCTCTATCGGGGCATCTTGCTCCCCGACGATCCCTATCCCGACGCGATCGCAACGCGGCGCGAGGCACTGCGGCAGCGTTTCGTCGACACCGGTCTCAAGCTTGCGGCGCAGCAACACGCGCTCGGCGAGCATGACCCATGCATCGAGGTGCTTCGGCGCGTGATTGCGCAAGACCCCACGGTCGAACCCGCGGTGCAGCTCTTGATGCGTGCACTCGCTGAGACCGGTCGGACAGCCGATGCGCTGCGTCAGTTCGGCGACTGTGTCAGTGCGCTGCGTGCTCGGCTGGATGCGGCGCCCTCCAAAGCCACGCTCGCGCTCAAGGTTGCGATCGAATGCGGTGAGATCGTGCCGCGAGCTCCTGCCAGCGTGACTCTGGACGCATCAGCCCAGCTCGTTCCCGCGGATGCGCCGCCTTCCGGCTCATCAGCTGGTTCCGATGCTTCCATCGTGCTGGAACGCCTCATCAGCGCCAGCACGACGCCAACGCTCTGGGGGAGGTCCCAGGAGCTGGCCGCGGTGCGTGAGGTCGTGCCTGGAGGGCAAGGCGTCTTGCTCATCAGCGGTGAGGCGGGCGTTGGAAAGACGCGGCTCGCAGCTGAGTGCGTGCGTCTCGCCGCGCTCGAAGGTGCGACGGTCATGTTGGGCGTGTGCCTCGAGCACGATGCTGGCGTGCCCTATGCACCATTCGCCGACGCGTGGGCGCATCTGCGCCGCAATGACGGTGTCGGGCTGCCCGACGATCCCTTCGCGAGCTTCAGCCCGGCCGGTGGCTCCGCGCAAGAAGATCGCTTGCGACTGTTTCAGGCGGTCGAGCACGCGGTCGAGCAACTGGCCGCGCGGGCTCCGGTGTGCCTGCTGTTCGAAGATCTGCACCACGCAGATCCTTCGAGTCTCGCGCTCTTTCATCATCTCGCGCGGGCGACTCGCACGCTCTCGCTGCTCTTGATCGGCATGATTCGCGATGACGAAGTGCGCGTGGGTCGAGCGGTGCACGCCTTGCTCGGCAACGTCGGCCGCGAACGACTCGGCACACGAATCAATCTGACGCGCTTTGACCGGGCGGCCAGCGACCACTTGGTCCGCGATCTGCTCGCGGGCAGCGGCCTAGAGGTGAGCGATGTGCTCCTTGCTTCGGTGTATGACCTCGCAGAGGGAAATCCCTTCCATACTGAAGAGGTCGTGCTGGCGATGCGCGACGAGGGAGCCACCGCAGCCACGGCGCCCAAGAACCTGCTCGCGACCGTGCGCCATCGCATCTCGCGACTTGGCCGCGACGCGGAGCGTCTGTTGTTGGCCGCGGCAGTGTTTGGCCTGCGATTTCCCTTCGACGCGGCGCAGGCCGCCTCTGGGCTGTCCGCGGAGGCTGCCCTGGATGCGCTGGAGCTGGGCCTGGACGCGCGCATCCTTGAGGAGGACGAAGAGGAGTATCGCTTCCGCCACGCGCTGACGCGGCAGGCGTTGCTCGATACCTTGACGCATGCACGGCGTGTGCACCTCCATCGAGCCCTTGCGTCCGCGCTTGAGCAGGGGGCGTTGCGATCCGACATGGCCGAGATTCTCGCCCATCACCATCAAGGCGCTGGGCAGCTTGATCGAGCGTTGCCCTACCTGCTGACCGCGGCGGAGCGCGCTCAGCGTCGCCTTGGATTTCACGAGTCCGTGAGCTTCTTCGAGCGTGCGCTCGAGCTGATGGATGCGGTTGGCTCCGAAGACGGCGCGGTGCGCTTTCGTGTGCTTCGAAACCTCGGTGGGATGCGGATGGCGCTCTCCGATCTCGATGGTGCCATCCGTGACCTTGATGCCGCGGCCGAGCTCGACACGCCCGAGTATCGTCCGTCGGCGAGCGAGCGCGCCATCGCGCGACGAATCGCCGCATTGGCACTGATCCAGGCCGGCCGCCTCGACGAGGCAGGCACTCGACTTGTCGACGCCGAAGAAGTGTTGCGGGGTGATCAAGATTCGCCGGAGCTCTCGGCAGTGCTCTACCTCCTGGCGCAGCTGCGGTGGCACCAAGAGCGCTTCGCCGAAGCCCGCGATCTCGCCCGCCGCTCACTCTCATTGGCCGAAGCTCGCGGCGACCAAGCGGCGATGGCAAAGGGGCACGAGATGCTCGCGCTTGCCTTCCATTCCTTGGGAGCGTGGCAGGAGGGCTACGCGCACGAGCAACAGCGCCAAGCACTCGCCGCGGGCACGCTAGACGTCGATCAAGCGTTTGACGTTCATCTGTGCCTTTGGGAGTACCACCAGTACGGCGATCAGGGCATCGTGGATATCCGCGACTCGGTGGAGCGAATGCTGGAACAGGCGCGGCGGATGAAGGCCCCGCGCGCGGTCGCTCTCTGCGAGAACTTCGCGGGTACGGTCGACTTTGTCGCGGGTCGATGGGCAGATGCGGAAGCGCAACTTCGACAGGCGATCGAGGGCTTTCGACGTGTCGGTGCCGCGAGTGGCGAGGCACTCTCGCTCCAGCGGCTCGCGATCCTGCTCACTGCGCGGGGCCAGCTTGACGAGGCGCGGCAGCTCTTGGCGGATGGGATCGTCGTGGCGGAGCGCGCCGCGATGCGATCGCATTGCTTGACGCGCATGCACGCATCGATTGCGCGCAATCGATTGGCCGCGGGTGATGAGGACGCGGCCGCAGACGCGTTACGCGAGGGACTCGCCGAGGCCGCGAGGCACGGGCACTGCTCGACGTGCGATTCGTTGCTGCTCCCCGAGGCGGTGCGGGTCGATATCGCGCGGGGAGACCTCCGCAGCGCTCAGGGGCATGCAGACGCACTCGAGAAGGTCGCGACGCAATTTGGGAGTCGTGCATGGGGCGCGATGGCCCAGCATGCGCGCGGGCGGGTGCTGGCCGCGCAAGGACGGCCGGACCAGGCGCTGGCCGAGCTGCAGAACGCCCAGGGGAAGTTCGAGGCGCTCGGATCGCCCTATGACGCCGCGCGCTGTGCCTTGGCGGCCAGCCGCCTCCGGCCCAAGGCCGAGAACGAAGCCTGGGCGGGTAAGTTGGCGGCGCTCGGGGACCGTGCCCGGCAGACGCTCGCATCGATCGGTGCCTCCGAGCTTGAGGTCTGATCGGAGCCTCTGCGCTGCGCGAAGTCTCCGCGCAGGCTCGATCAGGCCCCGGTAAGGTCGAAGGAAGGGGGCACCCCTAGGATGTTCTCGTCGGTGAAGGTCGCCGACTTGAGCAACCCACCTCCAACAACCCCGACCCCAAAAGGAACGACACCATGAACCAATACGCAATTCTCCGACGCAACGGCTGGAAGACCCCCGAAGACCTGCAGGCAGCGGCCGCGCGCTCCGCCCAGGTCGGTGACAATGAGATGTCGAACGACGTCCGTTGGATCCGCACCTATGTCATGGCCGAGCCGGACGGCACGCTCGGCACCGTCTGCATCTACGAGGCCATCAGCCCCGAGGCCATCGAGCGTCATTCAAACCGCGCAGAACTCGCGCTTTCTGAGATCCGCCCGATCGCCGACACCGTGATCGTTCGCCCCGATCCCACGAAGTGAGGAGCCGACGATGAGCCAAGGAACCGGAGAGCTCGTGATCCTCATGTCCAAGGGCATCGACTCAGAGATGTCCTCGGTCGCCTTCACCATCGCCAATGGCGGCATCACCTCCGGCCTGAAGGTCTATGCGTTCCTTACGAGCGCGGCGGTCGACCTGGTGCGCAAGCGGGGCACCGACCTCACGCACGTGGCTCCGCTCGATCCTCTCAAGGCGTTGATCGATGACTTCGTGGCGCGAGGCGGCACACTGTGGGTATGTCCACCCTGCGCCAAGACGCGTGGCTACACCAACGAGGATCTCATCGAGGGTGTGCGGATTGTCGGAGCGAGCGTGATGCATGAGCGACTGCTCGCCGGCGCGGCGACGCTGAGCTTCTAGCGAGTGATCGCTCGACGACCGCCCGCTAGGATCAGCGTCTCGATGGGTCGCCCCATCGAGACGCTGGTTTTCGAGATCGCAGAGGGACGGCCGCTTCGCCCACGGCCTATACTCCCGCGATGCCCGAAACCGATGAGTTTGAGGTCCTCGCAAAGTCGCGCCGGCGCCGGTTGATTCTCGGCGTTGCGGGGGTGCTCGTGGCAGCTGCCGTCATTCTCGGCGTTCGCGAATTGACCAAGCCGGGGCTCCCTCCCCTGCCGGCGGATGCCGCGAAAGTGGCCGAGGCGTTACCGAGCCTGCGCCGAGAGGTGCCCGATCTGGCGGCACTTGGCGGCCAAGCACTGGCGGAGCTTGAGACGCAGCGATTGCCCGACGATCTCCTCAAGGCCTTCGAGGACATCGGCAGCGTGATGCCGGGCCAGGCCGGTCTGGTCTGCGCCAAAGGCATCGCCGAGGGAGAGGGCGCCAAGCTCTTCCTCAGCGCGTGTCCCAAGGGTCCCGATGCGCTGGTTCGCTGGATCGAATCCCGCGATGTCGAAGCGCTCCCTGTCGCCTGCGGCGATGCCCTCGACGGGCTGATGTCCGTGGTCGAGGCCCGCGATGGCGTCCCGAGTTGCGTCGCTCTCGCCGCGACGACCTGGGCGTACCTCAAGTCCAAGCGCGCGGAGGAGTCGATCGAGCGCGAGCTGCTGCGCATGGTCGCGCTCGGCAAGTAGTGCGCGCGATCTCAACGTCGCGCCTACCTTGGCGCGTCACGGGGCGGCACGGTGACCTGCGGGTCGGGAGCTCCGCCTCGGGAAGCGCGGTGCTGCTCGTAGACGAGATTGGCCTGCGGAAGGTGTCCGTAGCGGAGCAAGAACTGGATGAAGAGATCCGCGACTTCGCCCTCGCTCGGTGTGAGCTCGAAGGCGGTTTTGAGATCGACGAGCGCGGCCTCTGGTTGGCCGAGGAGATCGCGGGCGATCCCGCGGACGGCGAGTGCCTCCGCCCAGTTCGGGAGGATCGCGAGGGCCTTCTCAGCAGACTCGAAGGTGGCCTGTGCGTCGCCTTCTCGAAGCAGGACGCGTGCCCGCCAAAGCTGAGCGCGCGCGCTACCAGGTGCAGACTCCGCGGTGACCTCCGTGATGCGATCGCTGCTGCCCCAAGCCCACGCGTGCAGGCTTGCGAAGGTCGCCTGCGCTGCCAGCCAGAGACCGAGTGCGACCTCCAACCACCGCGCGAGACTTGGCCGCACCCACGCGAAGGCCTCAACGGCGCCCGCTCCGAGCAAGACGCAGAAGAAAGCGCTGGGTAGGTAGAAGAGCCGCTCGGCAAATATCGCGGGCAGGAGCACGATCAGATTGCTCGGGAGCAAGAGCGACAAGGTGAGCATCCCGACCAATGCGCGCTCGGGGCCGGGCTGCAGGCGAGCGAGAAGGACGGGCGCGGCGATCACAAGTCCGAGGCCGGCGACGATCGTGAGCGAGAGCAGCGACGAGGGCGACGAGAGCGTCGTGATCGGCACCGCGTTGTAGCTGTAGTCCGCACTCAGTGGGCTTCCCGAGAGCGCCAGTACGAAGTAGCGGCCGACGAGATCGATGCTGGTCAACGCTCGGGTCAAGAGGTCAGCGCCGAGCAGCGGATTGACCGTGACCGTCAGATGCTCGCTGGAGGTCTGGCCCAGGGCGAGATGTCGTGCCCAGATCATGCCCGCGCACGCGAGCACGCTTGCGCCCGCACAACCGATCGCCGCGCGGCGCCAGCCACCGTCATGCCACTGATGGCGTCCCAAGATGAGCAACGCAATCACGAGGCCGGGTGTGATCGCGCCGCTCTCCTTCGAGGCGATCGCCAGCGCGGTCGCGACGCCCACACCAAGCGCCACGCCCAGCCCGCCGGTGGACGTGGGGGGCGCCGTCGGGTCCGGCGCCCCCGGAGTGCGAGTCGCTTGTTTCGCGACAGACCGCTCCAGGCAAGCCAGCGGAGCGCAGAGCCAGAGCGCGTAAAGGATCGCGAGGAAGGACAGCGGCTCGGCGAGCCCGACCGCACTTGCGACCGCGTCCATATGGATCGCGAGTACGGCAAAGGCGACCCCGGCGAGGAGGGACGCACGCCCGGAGATCGAAAGTCGCTCCCCAAGAGCGACAATGCCAGCCGCGCATGCCGAGTGCGCCAGCAATGCCGCGAGCTTAAATGGCAGTGGGCCGCCGGCCGCCACGCGCCAGAGCAGCCACCAGATGATGACGGGGAGCGGCCGCCAGCTGTCGACGGGCACGCTACCAGGCGGTGAACACCAAAAGTCGCTCAAAAAGATGCGCGGAAGGTCGAGCGAGTCTTGCACGCATCTCGATCGAACGATCGCGACCTCGTCATCGAGCACAAAGTCGCCCGCGAGGCTCGGTGCGAGTACGGCCGCGGCGATGAGCGCGACGACGCTCATCTTCGCGCGAAGCGAGAGCGCATCGAGCTTGCTTCTCCATGTTGAGAGCGGTGCCTGCGATGCCGTCATGGTAGCGCCTCCCACCACGCACGCGCGCGCGCTAACTTCTCGGCATCCACGAGTGCCAGCCGTGCGAGCGCATCGAGGAGCGCATCGAGACCCCTGCTGAGCGGCTGCGCGCCGTCGATGACCACCTCGGCGTGCTCGGGAACCTCGTAGGGCGCGTCGATGCCCGTCATCCCGACAAGGTCTCGGCGACGCGCTCGCGCGTAGAGGCCCTTGGGATCCCGCCTTTCGCAGCAGTCCAGGCTCGTCGCAACGTAAACCTCGACGAATCGACCGCCCGAGACCATGCCACGCGCGAGTGCTCGATGCTCGCGGAGCGGCGAGACAGCGGCGACCAGCACCAGCAATCCCGCCTGCGAGGCGAGATGTGCACACGCACTGACGCGTCGCAGGTGCTCCGATCGACCGCCAGGTGACATGTCCAGGTCCGCGGACAGCCCGCGGCGCAGCTCGTCACCATCCAGTCGGATCGTGCGTACGCCACCTTGGAAGAGGAGACGTTCCAGCGCCGTGGACAGCGTCGTCTTGCCTGCGGCCGACAATCCGGTGAACCAGAGCACCGCCCCCCGGTGCGACTGCAGAGCCTCCCGCTCGTGAGATGTCACGGGGACAACCCAGTCGGGCGGCGTCTGCCGCGAGCTTGCAGCCCCGCCGGAGGGCGCGTCGGCAGGCTCTGCGGACATCGCAACAGCGTCGCATGACCCTTGGGGCGCGTCACGCGGCCCGGCGGCCCTCGGGGCCCTGGCAGATCGGAAGGCGCCTCACGTCCACCAGGATCGGGACCGCGCTCCTCTGGCCGCATGTCTTGGAACGCCTGGTAGCTTTGAGCGCGCCGGTCCCCGTGATAGGTCGCTCTCGGCGACTCTCTCCCCCGCAGCCGCGCCAAGATCTCATGCTCTTTCCTGTTCTCGGTCCCTTCGCACGCGGTGGCATTCTCGACCTCGACGCCGCGCGGCCGCCCACTCGGCACCTCAGCGCGCGCAAGCGCGGCGGCTCCGACAGCGGCGCAGGCAGCACTCCAGTGCCCGAAGTGATCGCGGGTGACTTGGCAGAGCAGGCGCGCCGCAAGTATCTCAACTACGCACTCAGCGTCATCACGGCGCGCGCGCTGCCGGATGTGCGCGACGGCCTCAAGCCAGTTCAACGACGCATCCTCTACACCATGTTCGAGGAGCTGGGGCTGACGCACGAGGTGCGGCACCGCAAGAGCGCCAACGTCGTCGGCGAGGTGATCGGTAAGTATCACCCGCACGGTGACTCGGCGGTCTACGAGGCGATGGTGCGCCTGGCCCAGGACTTTGTGATGCGGTCGCCGTTGATCGACGGCTACGGCAACTTTGGCTCGATCGATGGCGATGCCGCCGCGGCGTATCGCTATACCGAGGCTCGCCTCACCAAGGTCGCGAGCGAGCTTTTGTCGGAGCTCAACCTTGAGACCGTCGACTTCAAGCCGACCTATGACGGCCAGCGCCGCGAGCCGGTGGTGCTCCCCGCTCGATTCCCGCACCTCCTGGTCAACGGCAGCACCGGTATCGCCGTCGGGATGGCGACCAGCATCCCGCCGCACAACTTCGGCGAGGTTGTCCGCGCCGCGATCGCGTTAATCGACGAGCCAGAGAGCTCCGTCCGCAAGCTGATGAAGCATGTGCGCGGCCCTGACTTCCCGACCGGCGGCGCGCTCATTGCAACGCGTGACGAGCTCGCGACCGCCTACGAGACCGGCCGCGGCAACTTTAAGCTGCGTGGTCGCTGGACGGTCCAGGAGGGCGAGCGGGGATCGACCAAGATCGTCATCACCGAGGTACCCCACAGCGTTGAGAAGGCCGCGCTCGTCGAGGAGATCGGCGCGATCATTGTCGGCAAGAAACTTCCGGCACTCGTGTCGGTGCAGGATCTGAGCACGACCGATATTCGCGTCGAACTCGAGCTCTCCAGCAAGAGTTC
>CAZVEM010000032.1:0-27819 GCA_964626165.1 uncultured Nannocystaceae bacterium | reverse complement strand
GATCCGACGGCAAAACGGAGCACACGACGATGACGCTGGGAGTCACGATCCATACCGCATGCATGGCACATGTCGGTGCGGGACCCAAGCGGCACCGGTAAAGGGGCGGCCCTCTTCGGCAGCCACGGCCTGCGAGAGATGGCGTGAAACGAGGCGCAGGGCCCTGCGGCAAGCGGCCTCGCGAGGCCGAGAGATGCGCGCTAGGGGATCTGGATGATCCCCTTGCGAGCGTTGCGGCGCGCCTTCCTGCGGGCCTGGGCCTGACGCCGCTCCGCGGGCGGGAGGAAGTCGTATGCGAGGCCGAGGTTGACGTAGAAGGTGCGCGGCCGCTGGGCGAGGATGCCTGCGTTGCGGTCGTCGGTGCGGCTGATCCAGCGTTGGTCGAGCAGGTTCTTGATGCCCGCGCCGATCTCAAGGCGCAATGAGTCCGTCACGGCCGCGTTGTAGCGGGCCCAAAGGTTGAGCAGCAGATAGTCGGGAATACGGCCGTACTGCGCGGTATCTGGATCTTCAAACAAGCGGTTCGCGTAGTCGCTGTATTCAAAGCCGGTGTACTCGGCATCAAAGCCAAACTTGATGCCAAAGTTGGTCGCGTAGCTCAGTCCTGCCCAGGTCTCATGCGCGGGGTACCAGGCCAGCTTGTTGCCCTTGAACATGCCCGAGAGCATGCGAGAGGCCGTCCACGCATATCCGCCATAGATCTCAAAGCCCGCGAGCTTGTCGACGACCTCGCCTGCATCCCATGAGGCATCGACCTCCACGCCCCATGCGTGGCTGTTGCCGATGTTCTCAAAGGCATCTTCGCCGACGTCGATGAGGCGATCAAAATACTTGTACCAAGCGCTCGCCTCGACATACATGCCGCCGAGCTCTTCAATCTTGAAGCCGCCCTCCACGGACTCTGCTCGCTCGACTCGACGAAGCTGCACTTGGGAGTTGGCCGCGGACAGCTGAAGGAACTGCGGTGGCCCAAAGGAGTGCGCGTAGTCGGCGAAGAGGGCGAATCCCTCCACCGGCGAGAACCACATCGAGACGGCCGGGAGTGGCTCGTAGTACGAACGCGTCAGTACGTTTCGCTCAAGGTTTGCGCGTCGCGATGCGACCACACCTTCAAATCGAATGCCGCCCCCGATGACGAGTCGATCGTCGAGGAGATGGAGTTGGTCTTCGATGTAGCCCGCGATCGCACCAAGACGACCGTCGTCGTCGACGGTCTGGATGCGGCCGCCGGCGTCGCGCGTGAACTGACTGAGGTTGGCGAGCTCAAGCGCGCCGCGGATGCCGATATTGAGATCGTTGTAGATCGGCCGCGACTTTGCATTGGCGCGCCAGGTGTAACGCGGCTCAAGGGCGGTGACGTCGTAGATGCGTGGCTGCTCGACGAACTGATCGATGTCGCTGGGACTGTCGCCCTTGTTGCTCGCGATGATGCTCGTGCGATAGGTGTGCATGTAGTACGAGATCGCGGAGAACTCGTGGTTCTTGTTCGGCTGCCACTTGAACTTGAGGCTGGTGCCGATGCGATTGCCGTCAAAGCGATCGAAGGGTCTGCGACTTTGGAAGGGATCGGCCTGGTACTCGATGCGATTCAGGCCGCCCGGTAACTCGCTGCGCTCCGAATAGAGGTGGGTGGTACTGAGCAGCTCGCTGCGCTTGCTGGTCTGCACTGAGAACTTGATGAGCCCGCCGTGGATCTGGCGATCGCTGTGATCCCGCCACGACGAGCCAAAGCGCGGCGCGTACTCGACGTACATGCCCAGGCGCCGATAGGTCGTGCCGAAGCTCGCGCCGAGCTGGGTATCCTGATTGCTGTCGTACTGCCCGTAAGCAGCGATCCGGGTGGTCGTGGGGATGGGGTTGGAGACCAGGTTAAACACGCCACCGACGGTCTGCGGGCCGAATCGCAGCGTCGCGCCGCCGCGGATCGCGTCGATCTTCGCGATCGAGAACAACGAGAGTGGGAACAGGCTCATCTGCGGCTGGCCGTAGGGCGCAGGCGCGATCGGGACCTCGTCGAGCAAGACTGCTGAGCGCCAGGACAACGACGGATTGACGCCGCGCACGGCGAGGTTGAGCTTGGTGTCCGAGCTGCCTAGGCCCGAGACTCCGTCGGTGGCACGCACGCCGGGGATCTTTGAGAAGGCCTCGTTGATGCCAGCGACGCCGCGCTCGCGCAGGTGCTCTGCCTCGATCACTTGGCGCGCGCCCGCGTGCATGTACGCCGCATGTGCCGACGAGACACCGAGCGCATCGGTGGACACGCGTACGCGACGGACCTCCATCTCGGGTGTCCGCGTCTGTCGGCGCGCGCGGCCGGATGCGCCGCCTTGCGGGTCGTATTCTTCGAAGAGATCGCGGTCGATCGGGATCTCCACCGGCGGACCTTCCGGTTGCGCGCCGGCTTGGTCGTCTTCCTCGGATGCACCATCGAAGCGGGGCACTTGCGGTGGGGGATCGCCCGCAGCGGTGCCTTCACGTTCAGCGTCAGGATTTTTTTCGGAAGATGTCCCGTCACTCGCAGCGTCAGCGCCGTCGCCCTCACCCGCATCGAGCGCGTCCGCCCAAGGGTCCTCGGGCGCTTCGGGGCGCGTCTGTTCGGGCGGCGACGCTGCAGGCAGCGGCGCGTCGTCCACCACGGTCGGTGGGCCGCTCCAAACCAGAGCGACAAGCGTGACACGACAAAGCATGGCCCCTAGATCTCGCGAGCAGCGGTCGAAAGGGACGGAGCACCCTGGTTCGACACTTCGTGCTGATCAGGGAGCTTCGCCCGGCCCAGCGGGCACGTTGACGGTGGTCGCACCACGGGCTTTGAGTCCTTGGGGCGGAAACAGAGGGAGGACATCGTCGATCTGCGTCACGGTGCGTGTCGCTTCGTCGATCTCGTAGATCTTGCCGAGGGTCGAGATGCCAAAGAGCACGCCATCGATGCGGGCCATGCCTTCGATTTCGTCGCCACGAATGACCTCGTCGAGAAAGATCGACACGCTCTCCGCGGTGATCGCTTCTGTCGGCGGATTGGCGGTGCTCGGATCGCAGGCGTACATCGCGTTGCGCGAGAACTCAAAGACCGACTCGTCCTCGGAGCGCGTCCACGCGAGCGCGGCGGCGTCATCGGCAGACGCGATCAAGTCACCGGCGACCCCGAGCCGATACCCAAAGTCACACCAGGTCTCGCAGAGGACGTCGCATGCGTAGTAGAGCGGGTCTTGGGTGATATCTCCGGGGTAGATGCAGTGCCCCTGCTCGGTCGCGACGTCGAGCCGGATGCGGAAGGCTTGGCCGTTGGCACTGAGGCCCTTGCCGCCGATGCCTCGCACACCGAGGAGCAAGTCATCGCCAAGAAACTCGAGTCCGCTGGTTGCCTCTTGCCAATAGCAGGGATCCGTCGCAGGGCTCTCTGGATCACCGGGAAGAATCGTCCAGCGCTGCACGGGCAGCAGCTGATTGGTCTTGGTCCAGTCGGGGACTTCGATCTTGACGATCGACCACTCGTCGTTTTGCGGATCGTAGGCGAGCGCCCAAAGGCCGTGCACGGGGTGATAGGCAAGATCGACGGTCGCGAACTTACGCAGCGAGCCGTCCTGCACCGACTTGCTTCCCATCGCGTCGTCGAGCTGCAAGTAGCCCAGTCGAGCAACCTTGCATGCCGAGGTGCCGTCGTCGCAGACCGCCGCGGGGTCGTAAAGGTAAAGTGCGCTGCCGCGGAAGGTGCCCGGCTCGTCGAGGAGGAGGTGGCTTGAGTATTGCGAGCTGGTGTCGGTCAGCCGCGTATTGGTGAAGAGCATCAGCTCCCCGCGAAGGTCATGCGAACCGACCTCCACGTCGTCGGGCGTCGGCCCATTGTCGAAGTCCGAGAACGCGCAGCCCGGGAACGCCAGACCAAGCACGGTGGTGAGCGCGGTCGCAGCGACGAACCGGGATCGGCAAGCGTGGCCGGCACTTGCGGCACGAAATCGTGCAAGCGCAGTAGCCGCACAATGCTGCTGTGGACGTGCCATTCCTCGGTTGCTTATCACGTGGGCGAGACTTGCAAATGATATGCGTAATCATTTTTTGCCAAATAGACCCGAGGGATCTCACGGTTCAGGCGCCACGAGTGACGCGAGTGCCGCAGTTAGCGCGAACCCGCACTGTGCACGAGCCCTCGGCGGGCCCGCGTCGCGCTCAGCTCCCGGGCTTTTCTGGGGCACCACCACCGCAGGCACCCGGAGCGCATCCACCCGGGGCGCATCCACCCCCGCCGCAGCTCTTCTCTGCCTTGGTCTTGGTGGGCGTCGCTGGCTGACCGGCGGCCGCGGGGACCTCGACGACGTCCTTTTCACCCGTGGTTGTCGCCTTGGGCGACTTGCTGTGCGTGTTGCCGCTCGCACTACCGGTGGGTTGGGCGTCGGCGGCAATGGGGGCCGTTGCGCTGCCCTTGTGCGCAGCGGGCGAGTCCGCGGCGGCTGCTTCCGGGGCAGGGGCATCGCCGGGCTTGGTCGCGCTGCTTGAGCTCGCGGTCGCTGCGGACGCCGGCGCGGCATTGTGCGTCGCCGATGCGGCGCTCGGCGGATTGTCGGACTTGCTTCGCGCGGGCTCGGCCTGCGGTGAACAAGCCACGGCCGAAGACGCCAACATGCCGGTCAAGGTCGCGAGGATGGACTGACGGGTCGCCACGCGGCCATCGTATCAAGCAATTGCTCGGCGTCGACTTGGGGCCAACGCGCCGCGAGCCATGCCGGAGGATTCGCGCGACAGACGATCGCTCGTCCCGTCGCTCGATGCTCTATGGGGTGCTCAAAGGACATCCAGGCGGCGTGCAGGTGAAGGGGACGTCGCGGCGCTTCGTGATGGCTCTGCGCGGCCGGACGACGATACTGCAGTGGCATCGCGCGCGCGTCTTCATCGGGCACGGCGTGCTCCACCGCCGATGCGCCCGCGCCGTAGCGCACGTCGTGCACGACCGGATGGCCGAGGGCAGACACATGTGCGCGGATCTGATGACCGCGTCCGGTCTCTAAGCTCGCCATGATCAGCGTTGTGTTGAGCGCGGCGTCATAGCCAACCGCGCGCAGATGCGTGACCGCAGGCTTGGCACCCGTGGCTCCCGGCTCGGCGGTCTTGACCGTCACACCGTCGCGAAGCTCGTAGAGCCAGGCGTCACAGCGATGATCTCCGACGAGCTCACCCTCGACTTCGACCAAATAACGGCGATCGAAGCTGTGGTCGACAAAGGCCGCGTGCACGCTGGGATTGGCCGCGCTCCTCGTGGTGAACAACACCAGTCCCGAGGCCCGCTGATCGAGTCGATGCACGACGCCGACGTAGGGACGCGCGACGCCTTCTCGCTCAAGAAAGCTGCGTAGCGTGTCGCTCAAACTTCCCCACGCCCGCGCCTTGGTTGGCGCGACGGGGACGCCCGCGGGCTTGTCGAGCACGATGAAGGCATCGTCTCGCAGCACGATCTGCAACTTCTCGGGGTCGATCTTGTCGCGCCCTTGCTCTGCGAGTGCATCGTCGCTCTCGGATCCATCGTCTGGGCCATGCCACACCGTCACGCGCTCACCCGAGACCACGCGCGCACCGGGAAAGCGCACCCGAACGTGCCGCAAGTACACGGAGCCGCGTCGAACCAGCTCGGCGGCGTCGTCAAGCGAGACGCCGAGCCGTGTCGCGATCACGTTGCGCAGCAGGTGGCCGTCCTCGCGCGAGACCACTCTGAATCGCAGCGGATTGGGCGCGGTGCGGCGCCGCGCTGCGAGTCCATCCACATCCGTTGGCTCACCCTGCGTGCGGGCGGCGTGCTCGGGCTTGCGGTCGCTCATCGAGGAGTGCGGCGCACGGGGCTCTTGCGGAGAACTCACGACACCTCTTCACGCAGTCGCTGCGCAATCGCGCGGACCTGGGCGGCGCTCAGGGTGTAGGACTCTGCGCAAAAGTGGCACGTGACCGTGGTGGTCGGTTGCTCATTCGCAAGATCTTCGAGATCCGCGGCGCCGAGGGTGGAGAGAATGTTCTCCGCGGTCTGCGGGCTGCACGGACAGTGATAGCGAAGCGCGGTGTGACCGGTGGTCTCGAACTCCATGTCGCCCATCGCAAAGCGAGCGAGTTCGGCGGCACTGCGCTCTTGCAAAAGCACGCTGTGCAGCGCCCCTTGCCCGATGCGGTCTCGGATGCGCTCGATCTCCGCGGGGTCTCCACCCGGGAAGGTTTGGCAGAGCACTCCACCGGCCCGTAGGACCTCGCCCGCGCCATCGAGGACGACGGCACACGCCAAGGCCGAAGGCAGCTGCTCGCTGACGTCGAGGTAGTGCTGCAGGTCCTCGTCGATCTCGCCGGAGATCAGCTCGACATTGCCCTGGTACCGACGCTCAAGGCCCAGATCGCGGGTGACGACCAACGATCCATTGGTGCCCACAGCGTGCTGCACGGACGGGCGCATGTAGTCGACTGCCACAGCGCTCGCGCGGGTCAGCGGACGCTCGAAGCATGCCCGCACCCGGCCGTCCCCCCGGGCGTCGACGACGATCGCTCCGAGTGGACCATCGGCCTGGATCTGCACGATGACCCGCTCGTCTTTGTGCTTGGTCAGCGTCGACATCAACGCGCCCGCCGTCGCTGCCCGGCCAAGCACGACTGCGGCGGTGCCGTTCGCGGTCTGCCTTCGACAGGCCTCTCGCACCAACGATGTACTGATCGCCGCGACCACTCGTACCGAGAGGTCGTCACTGATCGCGCGTGCGAGTCCGTCCACCTGTGCACGCTAGCAGTCGAGCCGGACCGCGGCACCTCGGTTTGACGCGCTCGATCGAGCGCCAATGTGCCACGAGGTGCGCCTCTGCCGGACTGCGCTGCGGGTGGGCAAAATCGCGTCGCGGCGGGCGCAGCTTGACCTGCTGCGGCCGAAGGGGCACACCGCGCCGTCGCGTTCCGAGTGCCCGTGCGTGAGCGTGGTATACCGGCAGCGCGTGACCGCGGCCGCAAAAGCCTGCCCGCATTGCGGCGAGCAACACCCAGAGCAGGAACTGGTCTGCCCTCGAACGGGGGCTTCGCTCCCTCTGGAGGGTCGCGTGCTCGACGGCAAGTTCAAGATCCTCTCCATGCTGGGGGAGGGCGGCATGGCCTCGGTTTGGCGGGCGGAAAACCTCAAGATCAAGCGCCAGGTCGCGATCAAGATCATGCATCCCGAGTTCGCGCGCACGGGCAAGAGCCTGGAGCGCTTTCAGAACGAGGCGACGGCGGCGGGGCGCATCGGCAGCCCGCAGATCTGCGACATCTTCGACTTCGGCGAGAGCCGCGTCGGCCCCTACATCGTCATGGAGATGCTGCGCGGTCGCAGCCTGGGCTCCGTGCTGACTCGCGCGGGGCGGCTTGAGCCCGCGGTCGCGGTCCTGATCGCTCGACAGGCGCTCCAAGGCCTGGATGCCGCACATCGCGTGGGGATCATTCATCGCGATCTCAAACCGGAGAACCTCTTCCTCCACGAGCCAGAGAGCGGCCGGATGATGGTCAAGCTCATGGACTTCGGCATTTCGAAGTTCAGCGATGAAGGCTCGATGGGGCGGACCGGCGCCAATGTGCTCATGGGCACGCCGGAGTACATGTCGCCCGAGCAGGCCGAGGGCGCCGCCAAGGTGGACGTTCGCACCGATATCTGGGCGATGGGCGTCATCCTGTATCGCTCGATCTCGGGCGTGGAGCCCTTCCTCGGGCCGACGCTCGCGGCGACCCTCTATGCCGTCGCGATGAAGTCGCCACCGCGACTCGACAGCGTTGTGTCCGGCGTCCACCCCGAGCTCGCGAGCTTGGTGGATCTGTGCCTGGTCAAAGATCCCACGCAACGGATCGCAAGCGCGCGTGAGCTCTACGATCGCCTCGGACCCTTTGAGACACCGAGCGTCGACGGCCTCGCCCATCTCGGCGCTGCTGTCGGACCGGGTCCAATGCCCGGCGGAGCGCCGACGGCGGCAGCAGCCGCGGGTGCGGATGCGAACTGGGATGGGCCGTCGGCCGCAGCGCTCTCGATCGGACCGACCGGCTCGGGTCCTTCGCATCGCACAACCGACAGCTATCCGGGCACGGGCGGTTTGCTGGGATCAGGTTCGCTGGGATCCATGGCGACCGGCTCGGTGCCGATGGTGAGCCCAGAAGCAGCCGCCTCGTCCGCAGGTTCGCCGTGGTCGCCGGACATGGCCGAGGAGCCCAAGGGCAAGCCCGTGGATGCAGTGGTGGTGCCCGCCTGGGATTCCGGTCGGGCACCGGATCGATCCGCAGGTCCTTCACTGACCTCGCCGCACCTTGTCGCAAATCCATCCGCGCTGGCCGGCACCCCCAGTGCCGATCCGATGAGCGGTTCGGCGCCACATCGCAGTCTCGAGCAGCGTCAAGCGACCTTCTCGAATGAGCCGCCACGCCACGCGGCCGCCGATGAGAGCTGGAGCATGGGGCATCCGACCACGATGCCCGATCGCGGCGAGCTCCACGGTGAGGAGCGACCAGGCTCGGGAGAACGCGGGGGCGGTGGCGCGATCGCGTTGATCATCGTTGCGGTCTTGCTCTTGGGCCTTGGAATCCCCTTGGGGCTAGGACTTGCCGGCGTGATCTCGCTGCCCTTCTTGTCGAGTGCGCCGACCACCGTCGCGAGTGATGGTGGCGACAACGCGGACGATGACGGCAGCGGAGGGGATGACGGCGCGACCCCAACGAAGGACCTCGGTGGGAGCGACAGCGCGGGCACAGGTGGTTCGGCAGGTGCTGCGACCGGTGGCGCTGCCACGGGCGGCGCGGTGCCAGACTCGGGCGGAGCAGAGAGCGGGGGCGATAGTGGAGGCACACCCGATAGTGGCGGCACCCCGGATAGCGGTACTGCGGGTGGGGATGATGGCAAGACCACGGCCAACCCAGGCGACAGTGGCGGAGGCGACGGTGGCGATCCGGCGACTGACGACGGTGGCGACGATGATGGCGGAGACCAGCCCAAGCCTGACTTTCGTCCGCCCTTCGATCCCGGCAAGCTGTTCCGCGACGGAGCCCTCTACGCACCAAAGGGCTCATCGCCGATGGGCACCTTTAGCGCGGCACGTAGCTACTGCCGCAAGCTCGATCGTCAGTCCTATGCCGGGCTCACGCGCTGGCGCATGGCCAAGCCGGATGAGATCAAACGCTTCGGCGAGGCCACGAAGACCAAGTACTGGAGCAGTGAAACCAGCGGCGCGAACGCGACGACGGTCAACTTGCTCAACAACGGCGAGCGTTCCGAGCCTCAAACCGGCCAGGCGCGCGCCTTCTGCGTTTCGCCCAGGTAGCGTCGGTGCGGCATGCTCGGCGCGAAGCACTACGCTTCGCGAGGGCATGACGAGACGCATCGCGAGCCCACTGCGAAGAGCTGCCGCCGAGCGCGTGCGCTGACGGCTGTGCGCTAGACCAGGTCGAAGTAAACGCAATGGGCACTTCATGTGGTCTCGCTTGCACGTCGCTCGACATGTGACCCGTCACTTGCCTGCTAGAGCCGGCCAGATCGAGATCTAGGCCACGCAGAGGAGGAATCTTTCGCTTCCGCGCATCGTCGCTTTCGGGCAAGCTCTGGGCATGAACAGGTCCCCCATTCTCTTCGCTGTGATCTCCCTATTGGCCCTCACAAGCCCGCTCTCGATCGGCTGCAAGGGAGACGACGGCGACAGTGATGCCGGCGGAACCGGCGATGGCGATGGAGACGGAGACGGAGATGGCGACGGCGACGGCGATGGCGACGGAGACGGCGACGGCGATGGTGATGGGGATGGCGATGGTGATGGAGACGGAGACGGCGACGGCGACGGCGACGGCGAGAAGCCGATGCCGCCTCCCTGCCCCTACGACGCGGTGTCCAGCCCAGGCGGCTACACCGCGGTGCAAGTCGCCAATGGCCTTGGTGCGCCCGTCCTCGCGCTTGGCCATCCGACTCAGCCCGACATGATCTACGTGGTCGACCGCGAGGGCAAGATCGACGTCGTGGATCTGAACACGGGCGATGTCTCGGCGACTCCCTTCTTCAGCGTCGCGGTCAACCTGCAGTCCGAGCACGGCTTGCTCGGCTTGGCATTCCACCCCTACTACCCCGACGATCCGCGCGTCTACATCAACTACAGCCCTGAGAACGAGGACTCCTCACGGATCTCTGAGTTCTCGGTGGATGTCGCCAACAACGTGGTGGAGATGGGCAGCGAGCGGATCGTGCTTGAGCTGCACCAACCCGCGCCGAACCACAACGGTGGCATGATCGCGTTCGGGCCTGACGACATGCTGTACATCGGCATGGGGGATGGAGGCGGCTCCGACGACACCTTCAACACAGGAGGCGATCCGGAGGTGCTGCTCGCCAAAATGTTGCGGATCAATCCCGAGCCGACCGGCACACCCGACAAGAACCCTGCGTCATGTCAGGGCTGTCCGACCTACGGGCCCTTCGACTATCAGATCCCCGCCGACAACCCCTTCGTGGGCGATGCAAGCACGCTCGACGAGATCTATGCCAAAGGGCTGCGCAATCCCTTCCGCTTTTCGTTTGACATGGGCACCGGTGACCTCTGGGTCGCGGACGTTGGACAAGACACCTACGAAGAGATCGACGTCCTCAGCAGCGGGGCGGACTATGGCTGGAGCTCGATGGAAGGATTCCACTGCTTTGGCGGCTCAAACTGCGAAGAGGGCAACGCGAGCATGCCCAACGCGGTCAACGGCGATGGCCTGACTTTCCCGATTCACGAGTACGTGCATGCGGACGGGCGATGCTCGATCACGGGCGGCTTTGTCTACCGTAGCTGCGAGGTCCCGGACTGGGCGGGTACCTACTTTTATGCCGACTACTGCACGGGCGAGGTGATGGCGCTGACCTACGATGGCAACGCAACGACAGTGATTGGCGGCGGCGGCGAAGTGCTCGCGGATCCGGTGTTTAGCAACGTGATCGGCTTTGGATCCAACGCCTGGGGCGAGGTCTTCATCACAACCTCGAATGGCCGTCTGTTCCGCATCGTGCCGAACTGAGCGGGGCGCTCGACCCGAACAGACTCCGCAGTTCGCCGCCACACAAGCCTGAGCGTGGCGGCGCACGTACTCGCCCGATTCAATCCTCGACAGGATTGAGTCGGGCGATAGCGCCTCCCGGCGGGCACCGTCGCGCGTGATGGAAGGAGGGACGTCCCCTATTTCGTTGCCGGGACTGGAACTCGTCGTCGTCGTCGTGCCACTAGCGACAGACCAAAGAGGCTGAGCAGGCCAAGCCCGCCGGCTGCACCACCACGCGTGGGTGTATTGCAGCCGCAGCCGTCTTCGCCGTCGTTGTTCGCGGTTCCGCCGTCGTCGGTGGTGTCGCCATCGCCATCGCCATCGCCATCGCCGTCGCCGTCGCCATCGCCATCGCCATCACCGTCGCCGTCGCCATCACCATCGCCATCGCCAGCAGTCTCAAGCCCGGAGAAGGGCACGGTGGTGACCGCGCTTCCAAGCACCACAGGCTGAGGTCCGCCGGCCATGGCGTACATCTCGTGGATGTCGTCGCCGGCGTTGTTGGTCATGTTGTCATCGCGCAGCGTATTTAGGTACTTCTGCTCGTTGATCAGGTAGAGCAGCCGAACCTCGACCTCGAGCACGTCCGCCTCACCCGGAGTCACGTCCACCACAGTCGCTGCCGGGAAGCTGTACTGCACCTCGTCGAAGTTGGGCCAGCTCCCATCCATTCCGAGCGTGTAGCGGTCCGTCACCGGATCGGTCTCCGGATCAGGCAGTAACCCGAGCGGCGGGATTCGGTTGTCGACGACCCAGTGGTCATTGAGGAGCAAGTGGTTGGTCTTGCCGTCCGCGTAGCGCTCCGCGATACCCTCGTAGCGGCGAACCTGCGCGTCCTCTTCGATGGTGGCGCCATCCCAGAGTCCGGACGACCACACGGTCTCACCCTCGTAACGCGCGACGACCTCAAGCCACATCACACGCCCTTCAGAGTAGCCCGAGGGCAACTTGTGGCCGGTGTTGTTGGTCACGACCACCTCCAGCCCAGTGAGACCCTGAGTTGCGTCGACACTGGTCGGGAAGGTGACGTCCAGTGTCGCAGCGGTCGCGAGGAAGTCGTCGATGTGCTCAAGCACGACGTCGATGGCATCCGGATCCGCTTCGGGGATGAAGTCGCGCAAAATGCCAAGCGCGCCCTTGTTCGCCCCCATGATCAGATGTCGGCGAGCGCCCTGCGAGTGCAGCTCGCCAAGGGACTCGAACTCGAGGCAACCCGCAGCGGGGACCTCAACCTCGGCCATATGACAATCTTGGCAGGTCGCCGCGTTCGAGCCGGCCTCGGCGTAGGCGCTGTTGGCCCACTCGCTATAGGTGCGTTGCTCATTAAAGAGTGTGCCGGTGGGCTGACCGTTGTCATCGAGCCTGGCTCGGGGCGTCGTGACATCGTGGCAGGTGCCGCACAGCCGCGAGCTGGGCAGGAACTCCGTGTCCTGCAGGACTTCATGCGGCGGCGGCGGGACCTCTCCACCCATCATCGGATAGGCCCATGGACCACGCCGCGGCACCATTCCATTGACCGCAACATCGTCGAGCACGTAGCGCGCGTTGCCCGGTGGCGTCACGCCATCGTCGATGGAGCGATGGCAGAGCTCGCACTGAATGCCTTCAAGGTCGGCGTTGGTCAGCTCGTCCTTCGAGATCGCGTCTGCCCGACCTTCGAGAAACGCCCGCGGCGAGTGGCAGCGCACGCACTCTTCGGTCTCGCCGGGGTGGTCCTGCGATGCCAGCGCGACTCCGGCCCAGAACACCGGATCAATTGCCGAATTGCCCATCATCGTTCCGAGATAGGTCGCGGGGGCATGCGGCGGCAGGTTGGCGGCCTGGCTTCCGTTATTGAACTGGTGGCATCCCGCGCAGCTAAATGCCGTCAGGAGCGGATTGTTCAGGGAGGTTGTCGGGTCGGCCTTCGCCTCGCGCTCGGGCACCAGACTCAGGCCGACAATGGCGGCGCCTGTGCCGGTCAGGACAGCGACAGCAGCGAGCGGTCGGAGTGTGAATCGCACGCGGCAAGCCTATCATGCGCGGAGGCAACGGCACGATGAAGCACACGGAGCAAACAGGCAGTTGGGGCGGAGCTAGCGCCTGTCGGGGGCGGCGCATGAAGAGCGCCGCGGTGGAGTTTTCGATCGCACTCGCGGGCGCCTCGAATGTCGCACCGACGCGCACGCGCGTGGTGGCATGTGCGCTTGTAATCGCGCACGCGACCCTTGCCCTTGCATGCTCAACAACACCCTCGCGCAAGGATGAGGGTGCGTCGGCGACGACCTCCAACGGCAGTCAGAGTGAGGCCGGGAACGGCAATGCAGGAACAGTCGATAGCGTGCCCGATTGGGACCGCATGGCCGTCCAGACCCGTGAGATGGTCGCGCCGAGAATCCCCGACACACTGCCCGAGGATCTCGCGGCATCGTGCGGCGTGATGCTCGATGCCGCGCAGGATCTTTACGCCGCGATCGAGATTCACCCCGGCCAGCGCGCCGATCGACTCAAGGAGCTTCGTGCGACCCGCGAAGACGACCTTCGCGGCTGTGTCGCCGAGATGAGCCCGCGCGCGGTGGCTTGCGTGACGATCCTCGTCGGCGACCGCGACTCTGAGCTGCCATGGTTGATCGACCAATGCTCCAGGGCCTTCCCCCGCTCCGGATCCGACTCTGAGGCCGGCCCTGGAAATGGCTCTGGAAATGACCCCGCGAAGGACCCCGTGAACGACCAAGGCGCGCCGATCGCCGACCCCAAATCTGGTCCCGGGGCTGCTCCCGGATGACACCGGTGATGCAGCCATGGGCGCCCGCGGAGCTTGACCCGCGCGAGTCGCCTCGGAATGCTCCGCGCGTGTCGAGCGTCCCGTCGCCCATGTTCGTCTCCGCGCAGGTCGTCGGCGCTCGCTCTCCACGCCGCTCCCCCGCTCGAACCTGCGGGGGCGCGATGGTCCTCGCACTGCTCGGGCTTGCCCTGGGCAGCGCATGCTCGGGCACATCTGCCGGCCGCGTCGGCGATGCGGAGACCCGGGACTCCGCGCAGGGGGCAAATGCCACGCCTGCCGTCGAGGCTTCGGCGGGTGATTCCGCTGGATCGGGGGAGCCAAGCGCCGCCGTGCCCGCCCAAGATCCGGCCGCGACCGATGACCCGACCGCAGTCCCGACCGCTCGGCAGGAGGCGCTGGAGCTGACCTTCGTCGGCGACATCATCTTCGGGCGCTATCGCGAGGATGGCTACGACCCGATCCCTGAAAACGGTTACGACCCTTTCGCCGACATCCACGAGACCATCAAGTCCGACATCTTCGTCGCGAATCTTGAGACGCCCGTGATCGAGGAGATTCCGGCCAAGTCCCCGATCGGGGCGCAGTATCGCTTCGGGGCGTCGCGGTCGATGCTCTCGCTCCTGGCGAAGGAGGGCTTTGTCGTGACCTCGCTCGCGAACAATCACTCCTTCGATCTCCGCCAGGCCGGACAAACCGAGACCCCGCGCATCGCCAAGGAGCTCGGCATCTTTCCGATCGGCGCGTCGCGGCAAGAAGAGCCCTTGTTCCGTGTCGAGACCGTCGAGCGCTTGGGATGGAAGATCGGATTTGTCGCGCTGACAACCCGGAGAAACGCGCCTCAGTTCGCAGACGCCTTATTGCTCCCCTTCTCGGATCTCAACGCGATTCCCGGCGCAGTCGTGCCCCTCTTGGAAACGGCGCGCAAGGACCATGACCTCCTGATCGTCGTGATCCATTGGGGCAACGAGTACGAGGAATCACCCGACGTGTATCACCGCAAGGTCGCGCACGCGTTGATCGATGGCGGTGCTGATCTTGTCATCGCGCACCATCCCCACGTGCTGCAAGCGATCGAGAACTACAAGGGCAAGGTGATCGCGTACTCGCTTGGCAACTTCCTCTTCGAGAACACGACCGCGATTCCCCGACTCACTGGAGTGCTGCGAGTTCGCTTTGAGGGCAAGGACAGCTGCCTCAAGCAAGCGATCTTCCATCCGGCTGTCATCATCCGCACGCCGAGCAAGCACCCCGCTCCGGCGACCGGCGGTCTCGCCAAGACCGTGCGGGCGCGCGTGATCGCTCAGGCAAAAGAGCTCGGCACGGAGTGGACACAAGCAAGTGACAGCGAGGATCTTGTGATGTCGGGTCTTGGCGCTTGTGCGAGCGAGCGATAACGCGACGGCGCATTGCGGGCACGTGTTTGCGGCATCGCGGCGCGAGCGAGGTCCTGGGTGTTTTCCATGGGCCGCGCGCGGCGACTCATGAAGACGCTCGTTCCTGCGCGGGGCGGGGCGTGGCAACAGCGGCGCGAAGACGTGGCCGAAGGGACGCTCGCCACCGACATCGCCTTACGGCGCAGCGCGTTGCGCAGCAGGCAAAACGTCCACGATGCGCGCCCGCGCGCCCGGTTTTTGCGGACTAGGTTGGCCGATCGGTTCCTGCTAGCCTAGGCCGGCTTCGTCGACAGTCCGCGCGGCTGAAGTGCACGAAGTTCGCGAGTCGAAGCACAAGCAAGGTCCACCCATGAAGGCAATCCTCCGTTCCATCCCTGTCGCCGTCACCGGCCTCACCCTCGGTCTCTCGCTCACGATGCTCTCGGGCTGTGGTGAGATGAGCGAGCAGTGCAAGAAGGTTGTCCAGCCCATCTGTGACATGTGCGGCGCTGACAGCGAAGCCTGCACCAAGCTCACGCGCTCCGCCAAGATCAATCCGTCGCAGTGCGAGGAGAAGGGCGCCGCCGAGGCGATGGAGCTCATGGCCAAGCTCGCCAAGGACAACGAAGAGCTCAAGAAGAAGACCTGCGAGGACATCGGCAAGCAGTAGGTACGAGAGCGGTCTCGCAGCGCTCCTGCGCCGGCCATCCGCCGCCCTCAGATCAGCCCAGGCGGGACCTCTCAAAAAAACCGAGTTCCGAAGATCAGAGATGCCGTGGCGCCGTGCACTGTACGGCCGCGGCATCTCGCTACATTTGGGCCAGCCAAAGCCCGCGTCTGCCAACGACTCGTGGACAGCCATGCGCCCCGCCCTATGCGGCCGCGCGATGACTGGTAGCATTGCGGTATGACGGATCACGGCTTCGTCGCACAACTGCAGCGCGGCTTTGTCTTTGACGATGGCACGATGTTGCCATGGCGTTCGAGCACCGAGCAGCTGCGTATGGCGGCGCCGCCGGACCACTTTGAGGACAACGGCAGCGCGCGGGTTCTTGGCTGGTTTGGTCGCAAGACCTTTGGAGGTCTGCTCCATCCCGTCTACGTGACGATCCATACGGTGGAGTCCGACACGCTGGAGGATGTCTACCTTGAGCTCGCCAAGGTGCTCTCGATCGCCGATGCGGCGCCCGTCCACTCAGGTGCGGTCGTGCACCTGGGTCGCAAGTTGGGCCAACCGCTTGAGCAGCAGGCGGGCTTTTGCATGTGGCGCAAGGGCGGCGTGACCGTCGAGCTCGTGATGCAGGAAAACGCAGACGATGTCCGCGTCTACGCGCGCGTCTGTCGTCGACGCTGACCGAGCTTGCCGGCGGGTCGCTGATCACGCCGGCAGGTCCCATTGGCGCGGCGCACTTTGACTCCGCGCGGATGCAACGGCGTGGCTGGTCGCAAATGCCGCGGGCGACCCGGGATCGGCGGGGCTCGGCAAGGGTGGAAATAGACCGCGGTGTGGGCCGGTTGTGGACGGGCCATGACGCAACCATCGCACTCCCCTCATCGGGCTGGGCGTCACCCTAGGACGCCACGTCTCGCCGCGCTGACCGTGATTGGACTCGCGTTGCTGGGCGCACCGCTGGCGCTCCTTCCCTCTGATGCCGCGGCGACGCCCCCGTCGCAGGCGGGCGGGCTGGCCGAAGCGATCGACCCCTTCGACTGGTTGGCTTCGCCGCCCACCGTCACCGCCGATCCACACGAGAGCCTCGCGCCCATGCTGGAGCGGGTGCTGCCCGCGGTCGTGAGCATTCAAGCGTTTGGTGTCGCGCCCGACGTCGGCCTCGACACGCTGCGCGGCCCTGGCTCGGGCTTCATGCCACCCAGGATGATCCCCGACGACATGCCACGTGGCATCGGGAGCGGCTTCATCATCGAAGCCGACGGCCTCGTCGTCACCAACTATCACGTGGTCGCAGGCGCCAAGAAGCTTGAGGCACGCCTCGCCGACGGCCGTCGCTTTGAGGGCACGATCGTCGGCACGGATCCCCAGACCGATACCGCGCTGGTGCAGCTCAAGGGCGCCAAGGCGCTCTCCCATCTCGAGATCGCAACCGTGGTCGACGCCCGCGTCGGCGACTGGGTCGTCGCGGTCGGCTCACCCATGGGTCTTGAGCAGACCGTGACGCGCGGCATCGTGTCGGCGAAGGGCCGCGGCGATCTCGGGCTCTATCGCAATGGCTACGTCGACTTTGTCCAAACCGACGCTGCGATCTCTCCCGGGAGCAGCGGCGGGCCACTGGTGGATCTCCAAGGCCGCGTCGTCGGCATGAACACCGCCATCAGCGGCCAGGGCCGCGGGCTTGGCTTTGCAGTGCCCTCGGCGCAGCTCGTCAACGTTGTGCCCCAGCTCAAGAAGCACGGCAAAGTTGAACGCGGCTGGCTCGGCCTTTCGGGACGGGAAGTTCAGGCCGCGTCGTACGGAGAGCTGCCACTGCGGGGAGCCACGATTGCGATGGTCTATCCAGGCACGCCGGCCGCAGATGCGGGCCTCAAAAACGGCGATCGCGTGCTTGCTGTCGGCGCGCACCAGGTCGAGAACTTCGCGGACTTCCGCGGTCGCATTGCCGAGGTCACGCCGGGCAAGAGTGTCGACCTCAAGATCGTGCGGGGCGGAAAAGAACAGAGCATCAAGGTCAAGGTCGGCAAGCTCCCTGACGAAGACACGCTCGCACGCATCGCGAGTGGACTGGATGGTGGCGACGGCAAAGGATCCGATGCAAACGCTCGCGGTGGTACGGACAGCCGCGGATCGGCACTCTACGGAAAAGGCAAGCGCAAGCTCGGCGTCGAAGTGACGCCGCAGCCAAACGGGATGAAGGTGGAGAAGGTTGGCACCGGCAGTGTCGCTGAGCAGCTCGGGCTTCGAGAAGGCGATATCTTGCGCGAGATCAACGGTAAGAAGATCAGCGCCCCGGGTGATGTCGCCGCTGCGATCGAACTCCGCGACAACAGCGTCGAGGTGACTGTGGAGCGCGACGGCGGCACGCACTCGGCCGCGATCATGCGCCGCTAGGACACGACGGCACGAGCCGCGACGGCACCGTTTGGGCACCGGCCGAGAGCCGGCAGAGAACCGGCCGAGGTCAGGCCGGTGCCGTGCGTGCGAGTCGTGAGACGCGCACCTGATCAGCGGCCGGCTCGTAGGTGATCTCCGCCGCCTCGCACGAGCGCGGCCGTGATGTGATCGACGTTGAATCGCCACTCGTGCTCATAGGCCCGTTCTTCACGGGGAGCCCACGGTGATTCAGCGCATCGTCAGCACGGCCGCGGGTGCTGCTATCTTCCGCGTCCCATGACTCCCCGCCACGTTCGCGTGTTGATCCTCGGCGCAGGTCCTGCTGGCTACACGGCCGCCATCTACGCCGCGCGTGCCAACCTTGAGCCCGTGATGGTCGCGGGACCGGCACCCGGCGGTCAGCTCATGATCACCACCGACGTCGAGAACTACCCCGGCTATCCGGAGGGTGTCGCGGGACCCGAGATGATGGATCAGCTCCGTCGTCAGGCGGAGCGTTTTGGTACCCAGATCGTCTACGACATCGGCGTGAAGGTCGATCTGAGCGCGCGTCCCTTCACGGTGCAGGGCGAGGACGCCACGTGGACCTGTGATGCGCTCATCATCGCAACGGGGGCAAGCGCTCGATACCTGGAGCTCCCCAATGAAAAGCGCCTGATGAACAAGGGCGTGAGCGCGTGTGCGACCTGTGATGGGGCGTTCTTCCGCGGGCAGACCGTCGCGGTCGTTGGCGGCGGTGACACGGCCATGGAAGAGGCGCTCTACCTCACCCGCATGTGCGAGGCGGTCCACGTCATCCACCGCCGGGACAGCTTCCGCGCGAGCCAGGTCATGCAGCAGCGCGTGCTCGACAACCCCAAGATCACGGTGCACTGGAATCGAGTGGTGGAAGACATCCTTGGTGAGCAGCGCGCCACGGGTCTCTTGCTCAAGGACACCGTGACCGGCGCGACCGAAGAACTCGCGGTCACAGGTGTGTTCATCGCCATTGGTCACACGCCCAACAGCTCGCTGTTTACGGGCGTGCTCGATGCGGACGAGACCGGCTATCTCAAGACCATTCCCGGTACCAGCCACACCAACATCGAGGGCGTCTTCGCTTGCGGCGATGTGGCCGACAAGGTCTACCGGCAGGCGATCACAGCCGCCGGCACGGGCTGCATGGCCGCGATCGACGCCGAGCGCTGGCTGGCCGAGCAGTCGTAGCCCTGACGCGCACTCGCACTCGCGCGTCGCACTAGAATCGCGAGCTTAGGCTCAGCATCATCAAGCGATCGTTGCTGTCGCGCAGACGCGAAGTCAGCGTCCGGATGAAGCGCCAGAGCAGCTCGTACGCGAGCTCGCGATCGACGAACATCAAGTCGCGCAGGTCGTGCTTGGGGAGGAGCAAGAGCCGCGCGGTCTCATGGACGATGGCGTCGGCTGAGCGCGTCGCATCGTCATCGATGATCGACATCTCACCAAAGGGCGCACCGTTGCGAAGGATCGCCAGTGCCTCTTCTCCGATGCCGGCGGCATTGCGGGAGATTCTCACCGCGCCATCGAGCACGACATAAAGACCATCACCCTCGTCCCCGTGCTTGAAGACGTAGGCGTTCTTTGGGTAGTCCACGACCTTCGCGAGGCGGGAGATCCGCGCGAGATGTACCGGCAGGAGCCCCGCGAAGAGCGAGATCGACTCGAGGACTTCCGGGATCGGGCGCGGCAGCTCGGGGGCCACCTCAGGCTGCTTGCCGATCAGCGGGCGATCGCTGGCCGAGCTCGCAGCGTTGGATGCGTCCTCGTCCCCATCATCCGTGATGCCAAGCTCTTCAAGTCCCGCGCCCATCTCTGGCGAGACTAGCAGCAGCCTCCGGCGGACTCCAAACGCTTGGTCAATAGCGGCAGCGCCTGGCAGCACGGATCGCAGCGCGACCAATCTGCTGCGTCCGCGGATCGGACTGCTGCGTCCGTAGATCGGACCGCTGCGTCCGCAGATCGGTCCCTCGCTACGCCGGGTCGGGACATAGGAAAGGGGCCCGCACATGCAGGCCCATCTCACCACGCCGAGATTGTCCGCGCAGGGGCACTGCGCACAACCGCCGCGGCCGCCGAAGTCCGCCCCACTCTGGAAGCGAACACCGGCAACGGCCGCAGCGACGATTGCCCTTAGGCCTTACCGAACAGCGTGAACGCGATGACGAGCGCGAAGATGACCAGCGACTCGATGAACGCGAGGCCGAGGAGCATCGGCACGAAGACCGCGTCGCGCGAGTTCGGGTTGCGGGCGATGCCCTCAAGTGCCGAAGCGGCCGCGCGGCCCTGGCCAAGCGCGCCACCGAGGGCCGCCATGCCGATCGCCAGCGCCATCGCGATCGCGATCACGGAGGTGGTCACCGGGTTCGACGCGGCGGCTGCCGGCGCTGCGGGAGCGGGGGCGGCGGCGGCGAGGGCCGGAACGAGGATGATGGTCGCGAAGGCGAGGACGGGTGCAACGACGGAGGCAGAGATGCGCTTGCTCATGGTGTTTCCTGAAGTCATTCGGAAGGGGATGGGATCAGCGGGTGAGGCAATCAGTGATGGTCCTCAGCGTGGCCGAGCGCCTCGCCGATATAGATCATCGTCAGCAGCGTGAAGACGACGGTCTGCACAATGCAAACCAGCGTTCCAAGGAGCAGGAAGGGCACTGGCACGAGCCAGGGGAGGAGCAGCAGGATCGCGCCGACGACCTTGTGGTCGGCGAGAAGGTTGCCGGTGAGACGCAGCGCCAGCGAGACGGGACGCGCCAGGTGGCTGAAGATCTCGACGGGGAGCATCAGCGGCGCGAGCCAAGGCAGCTTGATGCCGCCAAGCTCAAAGCTGGGCCCCAGGAAGTGCGCGAGGTAGTGCGGCCCCTGCCGAATCAGGCCGATCGCGTTGTAGGCGACGAACACGATCAGGCTGAGCGCGAGGTTGGTCTTGAGCGAGCTGGTGCCGGGCAGGAGGCCCGGGATCAGCCCCTGGATGTTCATGCAGAAGATGAACAGCGCGAGCGTGCCGACGAAGGGGAGGTAGCGCTTGGCGGCCTCCTCACCCATCACGTCGGATGCCATCTGGAAGGTCGCGCCGACAAAGGAGTCCAGCATCGCGGGAAGGCGCCACTGCTCGGGCGGAACGACGCCCTGGGTGTCGTCGTTGAGCGATGCGCGCCAGCGCAAGGTCACAAAGAGCACGAACACCGCGGCGATCAGGGCGCTCGCGACATGGATGAGCGAGAAGTGCGTCGCTTGGAACGCAACCCACGTCCAGTCGCGCTTGAGCCCATCGCTCAGCGAAGCTTCGAGTTCTGCCCAGAAGGGGAGGACTGAGTACCAAGTGTCGTGGTCGCCCATGGCCGGTCGGTCCGGTGGCCAGCGCTGCGTGGGGGAATCCACGCTAGCGGCTAAAGCTGTCGCGCGTCACCGCTGCGCTGACCGCAGCGAGAAGGGCAAGACCTGCGCCAAGCGCGACACCTTCCGGCCGGGCCGGCACATACCAAAGGATGAGGAGCAGCGCAAGCGCGAGCGCGGGCTGAAGTGCAAGGCCAAAGGCACGAATGACGGCTCGTCCTTCTTTGGCGCTCGCGTCCCCGGAATCGCCTCCTGGGGGTTGTTGCTCCGGTCCCGACAGCATGCGGGCCAGCAACTTGGCGAGTGCCTCAAAGGACATGTGCGTCATCGCGCAGCCCAGAATAATGCCAAGGACAGCGCGCGCTCCGCCGAGCGGGAACGCCACGCACAGGGCGCTCGCAACCGCTGCAAGCACCGCTGCGTGCAGGCGCATCTCCACCAGCAACTCGTCGACGCGCTCAGGACCCAGCATCGCGATGATCTGCCTGCGGCGATTTGCCGCCGTTTGATGCGGCGAGATCTTGGAGCTTGCGCTTGGACGGCACTCCGCGCTCCCCGTCGGTGAGCATGGGCTCCGCCTTTCGGCCCGAGCGGCCGCCGGCGAGCACTTGCGAGAGGGGATCGCTTGGCGCGATCTCACCGTTGGTCGCGGCAATGCTCGCAAGGCTCACATCGCCGGACCGGTCTGAACCTTCCTGGGGCGCCTGGGCCGCTTGTGCGCGCTCTGCTTGCTTCGCCTTGCGGCGCAGATCGTCTTCCTTGATCGTGCGAACGATCGCGAGCGCCGCGGCGGCGATGCCGAACATCAAGCCGATCAGCGTGGTCCATGGAGCCCAGTGCGTGACATGAGCCTCGAGCCACATGCCACTGATCGCGCCCAGCGTGATCGCGACGGCCATCTCGATGCCGATCGAGGCCGCCGAGGCGTGCTCGTACCACTCCGCACGCCCGCGAAGCCCGGTCCGCTTACGAGCCGCCTCGGCGTAGGGCTCAGGCTTTTCGGCGGGGTCCACGGCTAAGCGATAGCACGAGCGCCTGCGCGCGGAGGGTAACGGCCGCGGGAGGGCTGTTAGAGCGACGCGAACGAATCGGCGGCCGCCTCAAGCGTCCGGTCGATGATCGCGTCGTCGTGCGCGATCGAGACAAAGCCAGCTTCGAACTGCGAGGGGGCCAGATAGACGCCCCGCGACAGCATCGCCTGGAAGAAGCGGCCAAAGGCCGCGGTGTCCGAGGTCTTCGCGCTGGCGTAGTCGACGACGGCGTTGGCGTTGAAGAATCCGCCCCACATCGCCCCGACGCAGTCACCCTGCCACGCGATCCCACGGGCGCTCGCGCGTTCGCTGAGACCCTCGACGAGTCTTCGGGTGCGCTGGGACAGCACAGGGAAGGGATCATCACGCACCAAGATCTCCAGGGTCTTGAGGCCGGCCGCGACGCTGAGCGGATTGCCACTCAAGGTGCCCGCTTGATACACGGGTCCGAGCGGCGCGATGTTGGCCATGATGTCGCGTCGTCCACCATAGGCACCGACTGGCATGCCTCCACCGACGACCTTGCCCAAGCAGCACAGGTCTGGGGTGACGCCGTACTGGGCCTGCGCGCCGCCAAGCGCGACGCGGAAACCCGTCATCACCTCGTCGAAGATCAACAGCGAGCCGCTCGCGTCGCAGAGCGCTCGCAGACCCTCAAGCCAGCCCGGTGCAGGGGCGACAAAGCCCATATTGCCCGCGACGGGCTCGATGATGATCGCCGCGATCTCGTGGCCGTGCTCCGCAAAGAGCTGCTGCATCGCCGCCAAGTCGTTGTGCGCAACGACAAAGGTGTCGGCCACGGCGCCCGCGGGCACGCCGGCAGACCCGGGGAGACCCAGCGTCGCGGCGCCCGATCCGGCGGCGACCAAGAGCGCATCCGCGTGCCCGTGATAGGCACCATCGCACTTGACGATCTTGCTGCGACCCGTTGCGCCACGTGCCAGGCGAAGCGCGCTCATCGTTGCTTCGGTCCCCGAGCTGACCAGACGCACCTGTCCGTCACGAAGACAGGGCACAAGCTCGCACAGGCGTGCGGCCATCTCGACCTCGGGGCCACTGACGGCGCCAAAGCTCAGCCCGCGCTCCGCAGCGCGACACACCGCCTCGACGACTTCCGGATGCGCGTGTCCGAGGATCGCGGGGCCCCAGCTTCCGACATAGTCGATGAGATCCACGCCGTCCGCCGTGCGCAGGTAGGGCCCGCGCGCCGACTCGATAAAGGGCGGATCACCGCCCACGGCACGAAACGCGCGTACGGGGCTGTTCACGCCGCCGGGGATGTTGTGCTGCGCCCGCGTCCACAGCTCATGGCTGGCAGGACCGGCGCGTCCGTCCTTGCTGCTACTCGTCATCGCCTTCGGCCTCGGTGTCTTCGGTGTCTTCGGTGCCTTCGGCGTCGGCGTCGGCGTCTTCTTCGGCGTCGTCGTCGGCTTCGGCGGCCGTCGTTGCGGCCTCGGCCTTGGCGGCGGCCTCTTCCGCGGCGCGCTCCGCAGCGTCGATGGTCTCCTCCTCGCGCTCGGTGTCGTCGGGATCGACGATGCGCTCAAAGACGGCAACCTGCTCTTCTTCGCGCACCTTGATGATGCGCACGCCTTGGGTGTTGCGACCCAACTCGCTGATACCGCTCACCGGCGTGCGGACCACCTTGCCGTGATCGGTCACAACCATGATCTGATCCTCGACATCGACGGGGCGGCAGCCGACCACTGGACCGTTGCGCTTGGTGACCTTGATCGTGATCAGACCCTTTCCGCCGCGTCGCTGTGCGCGATAGTCCGCAGCGGGGGTGCGCTTGCCATAACCGTTGGCGCACAGCGTCAGCAGCGAGGTGTCTGCGTTGGGTTCGAGCGTCAGCAGGCTGACCACACTGTCGTTGCCGCGCAGCGTCACACCCTTCACGCCACGAGCGACGCGACCCATCGGGCGAATCTGATCCTCGGGGAAGCGAATCGCCATGCCCTGCGCCGTCACCATCAGCACGTGCTCTTTGCCGTCGGTGAGGAGCGCACCGACGATCGCGTCACCCTCTTCCACACTGGCTGCGATCAGACCGTTGCTGCGGATGTTGGTGAACTCGGCGAGGCTGGTGCGCTTTACGTAGCCCTGACGCGAAGCCATCAGGACAAAGGTCTCGTCGCTGAGCTCGTCGGCGCGGTACGGGAGCATGCGCAGGACCTTCTCGCCGTCGCGGAGGTCGAGGAAGTTCTGCCACGCCTTGGGACGATGCCCGCGCTGCAGCAGCGGTAGCTCAAAGACCTTCATGCGGAAGACACGACCCAGGTCGGTGAAGATCAGCACCGAGCTGTGCGCGCTGGCCTCGAAGAGGTCGATGACGAAGTCGTCATCATCGCGCTCAGCGCCCGAGCTCACGCCGACACCGCCGCGATTCTGCACGCGGTACTCGCTGGTGCTCAGTCGCTTGACGTAGCCGAGGTGGGTCGCCATGACGACCATCGACTCATCCGCGATGAGATCCTCTGGCTGGATGTCGGACTCGACCGCGACGATCTCGGTCTTGCGGCCGACGCTCTGCCCGGACTTGCCCTTCTCGCCGGTTCCGTACTCATCACGGATCGCGACGAGCTCCTCACGGATGACCGCGGCTAGGCGCGCGGGATCGTTGAGAATCGCCTCCAGCGTCTCGATCTCGGCACACAGCGCGCGGTACTCACCTTCAATCTTCTCGCGCTCAAGCCCGGTCAAACGCTGCAGCCGCATGTCCAGGATCGCCTTGGCCTGCCGCTCGCTGAGGCGATAGGGGCCCTGTGCGGCGCGCTCGATCTCGGCGGCGGGACGACCACAGCGCTCAAAGAAGCCACGAAGACCGGTCAGCGGCTCGGCCATCAATGCCTCACGCGCGGTCTCTGGATCATTCGAAGAGCGAATGATCGCGATGATCCGATCGATCGCGTCGATCGCAACGCCAAGACCCTCGACGATCTCTCTGCGCTGCACCGCCTTGTCCAGATCGAAGCGGCAGCGCCGCGTGACCACCGTGCGGCGATGGTCGAGGAACTCGCTCAAGCAGTCGCGGAGCGTGACGACCTGCGGTCGGCCGTTGACGATCGCGATCATGTTGATCGAGAAGGTCGTCTGAAGATCGCTTGAGGTGTACAGCGAGTTGAGCACGACCTGCGCCGACGAATCGCGCTTGACCTGAATCCAGATCCGCATGCCGGTGCGGTCGCTGTAGTCCTGGATGTCGCTGATGCCCTCAAGTCGCTTCTCACGGACGAGTCCCGCGATGCGCTCGATGAGCTTGGTCTTGTTGACCTGATAGGGGATCTCCGTGACGACGATGGCCTCACGGCCCTTCTCATCGACCTCGATCTCGCAGCGCGCCCGCACGGTGACCTGGCCGCGGCCCGTCAGGTACGCGCGACGGATGCCCTCCGTGCCCATGATCATGGCGCCGGTCGGGAAATCGGGTCCCTTCACCAAATCAAGCAACACGGCGTTGGTGACGTGCTCGTCGTCGAGGAGCGCCAGCGTCGCGTCGAGGATCTCTCGCAGGTTGTGCGGCGGGATATTGGTCGCCATGCCGACCGCGATACCGACCGCGCCATTGAGAAGGAGATTGGGCACTTTGGTCGGCAAGACCGAGGGCTCAAATTCCTTCTCGTCGTAGTTCGGGACGAAGTCGACCGTGTCCTTCTCAAGGTCTGCGAGAAGCTCAGATGCGAGCTTCTTCATGCGGACCTCGGTGTAACGCATCGCGGCTGCGGCATCGCCGTCGATCGAGCCAAAGTTGCCCTGGCCGTCGACCAACGGGTAGCGCATCGAGAATTCCTGCGCGAGACGAACCAGCGCGTCGTAGACCGCGGAGTCGCCGTGCGGATGGAACTTGCCGATCACGTCGCCGACGATGCGCGCGGACTTCTTGTACGCCTGCGTGTGGGTGTTGCGGAGCTGATGCATGCCGAAGAGGATTCGGCGATGTACGGGCTTGAGTCCGTCGCGCACGTCTGGAAGCGCGCGCGAGATGATGACGGACATCGCGTAGTCCAAAAAGGAGCTACGCATCTCGTCTTCGATATTGAGTGGCTGACGGTCGGCCATGGGGAGCGCTGCGCCTGTCCAGGGGAAGGGGGACGGGGGGCGCATCCTAGCAGGGTGTGCACGTGATCTCGCGGGGAAATGGGACCCTCAGAACGGTCGCAGAACGCGACAAAACGGCCATTTGGCGGCGCTCCGCCAGTGTCCGACCGTGATCGCCCGTGCGCGCTTGGCGGGTTCCCAGGGCCCACGCCCGGGTGAGGCGGGCGAACAGCGTTTTACCCGCGCACTTTCTTTCGCCTTGTGATCGCTGGCGCCTCCGCCAGCATCGAAGGCTGGAGGTCAAACGGATGGAGCGTACTTGGTTCGTCGTCGCAGATCAGTCACAGGCACAGCTCTACAAGGTCGCGGGCAGTGAACGCGAGCCACAGCTTGAGCACATCGAGATCTTGGATCACCAAGAGGCGCGGACGCAGTCACAGTCCGCCCCCGGCGATTCAAACCCTCGGATGTCCTTTGTCGACCGTTCCGGTGCAGTCACGGAAGAGCAGCGCCGTTTTGCTCGCAAGCTCGTTGCTCGACTCGAAGCTGCCCACCGCGGCGGCGAGTTCAAGCGCGTGGTCGTGGCCGCACCGCCCAGCCTGGTGGGCACGCTGCGTACGCTCTATCCCGCGGTGATCGGAGACGCGCTGACCGAAGTTGTCGGGGACTACGTCCACGAGTCGCGCCACGAGCTCGCGCGCCGCATGAAAAAGCGAGGGTGGCTGCAGTCATCGAGCGCGAGCGCGGGCTGACGCCCAACGGCGCCGTCTGCAGGCACGAGTGAGCCCCAGGGCAGGTCTCAGGGACCTACACTGGGGCTTTTCTGGGGCCTTTCTGGGGCTGTGTTACGGCCGACTGGCCGGAATCAGACCGACCCTAGCAACGGACTGGGTTGCCTCGACCGATCAGGGGCCCTGACAAACCATGCCGCATTCGGCCTGTGCACACATGCCGAGCTCCGAGAACTCCATGGGCGGGGGTCCGCACTCCATGAAGCACATCATGCCGCCGCCGCCGCCTTGCGTGCAATCCGCCCAGCAGGCGCAGTCCTCGTCTGCGAAGCACGCGTCGATCTCGTCGCCGCAGGCATCTGCGACGCAAAGGTCACACTCGTCGCCATCGCCATCGCCATCGCCATCGCCATCGCCGTCGCCGTCGCCGTCGCCGTCGCCGT
>CAZVEM010000031.1:0-28399 GCA_964626165.1 uncultured Nannocystaceae bacterium | reverse complement strand
CGACCTGATCGAATGTCTCGGCGCTGAGCGAGACGAAGCGCTGCGCGGCGAGAAACGTCACGACTGCGAGGAGCGTGAGGACGAGGACAACTCGGGCCTCAATCCGTCGCCACCAGGGCGGCCGCAGCCGGCGACCACCGACGACCTGGGCGCGCGTACGAGCGGCACTGCTGGCCGATCGCGCACGAGCGCCCCGCGACCCAGAGGCGTCGGCTGGCGCAAGCTCGGCGTCTTCGCCTTCGTCTCCGCGCTCTTTCAACGGTCCTCCTCCACGAAGAATCGAGTGGAGCGAAGTTCGACGACGACCTCGGCAACTGGCCGCTCGGTGACAAAGAGGCTAACCCACTGCGAGAAAACGGGTACGTCCTCCTTGGGCGCGCTGCCATCGTCTGGCTCATCAATGACCGGGTTGCGCATCGCCGAGACGCGCACGAAGTACGTCGACTGCGGGCCCTTCTTGAGCTCGGGGCGTGCCGCCACTTTCACCCTCAGCCGAACGAGCTCGGCGACGACATCTTCGCGTTTTCCGACTTCCTTGCGCCGCCAATCTTGGCCCTCATCGCGGGTCGAGATGACGTAGCGCTTGGTCCATGGATCCAGGTAGACGCTTGTCCTGCGCGTAAAGACACGAATGGGCCGGCGCGCACGCCCGGCGAAGAGCGCGATCCGGTAGTCGACGATGGTCGCAAACCCAGAGTCGAGTGCTGCGATCGCGTCGACGTCGGTTTTGGGCATCAGCTCCGGGATCTTGAGATCCATGAGCACGTCGTCGCCTACGATGAGGAAGCGGGCTTCTCGGATCGGGGCGTCGGGTCCAAGCGCCATGAGCAGCGGCAACGCGCAAAGCAGCCCGCCGAGCCCGACGAAAGTCCGACGCGTGAGCCTCGGGGCACGCTGCGCGCTCATAGCGGCGTCCTCGCGAGGATGTTGCCGACCGTGATGTCGATCGGGCCGATGTTAGTCTCAAGGCGTAGGCCAAGGTTGCCATTGAGGCCAACCGGGAAGACGCTGCGCCCCTGATCGTATCGCTGCTGTCGCTCGGCAGCGTTCCCGCCGAGCACGTAGGTACCGGCGGAAAGGACGAAAAATCCGCCCTCAAAAAACCGTGTTTGCGGAAAGCGGAACAGCGGGATGGCGTACTCGAGATCTGCGCGCGCGTAGATCGAGACGATTTGCAGCTGATCGACGCCGGTGCCAAAAACATCGATCGGGTTTCGTGTGCTCCAGAGCAGACCGAACTCGCGGCCCGGCGTCCAATCGTTCGCGTCACCCGCCGCAAATCGCTCAAAGCGAGGTGCGCGTCCGACCAGCTGGCCGCCGCCGATCGAAGGCGTGAGCACGTGACGCCATGGCAATCGAAAGCTGTATCCACCCTGGAACGTGATCTTGGCGAACTCGTAGCGCGAACCGAGGAAGGGCGAACCGAGTGAGACATCGACGGCGACGCGCCCCCCCTGCCCGATCGACAAGAGCTGCTCTCGACCATCCCATCGCAGCCCCATGTCGATGGTGTTATGCAAATGTCGGCCGCGCTCGATCTCGAGGTCGATCGGAGAGGTACTTCCGTCCGCGCTCAGCAGCATCGGATCGAGCGGCAGCCGGGGCAGGATCGCTTCGATCCGATAGTCTGTAGAAAAGCGAAGATTCGGCGTAGCGTGCACGCGTAGCCCCATCCGCCCACCGACGCGCTCGTAGTCGAACGCGCGGTAGTTATCGGGATTGGGATCGTCGGCTCGTCCGGCAACGCGATAGGGCTCGTTGGCCGAGATGAACCAGGCCGCCGCGCCGATTCCCATTTTGGTCCCGCCCAATCGCGGCGCCTCGATCCCGAGGCGATAGGCCTGCTGTCGTCGCGCATCCGGCCCGATACGCGGCAAACTGCCCCAGGCAACGCCGCCGCCGACCTGAATTCCTCGCCCGAGGAAGTTGCGCTCAAGGAGCTCGATCCCACCGCGAAATGGGATCAGGCGCGAGCTTCCGAGCATCAATGTTGGAATCGCGATCGAGGATCGCTCCTCAAGATCCACAATGAGATCCGCACGGCGTAGGCCGTCGGCGTCGGCCGCGGCTCGGGGGACCACGCGGATCGTGACCCGCGAGTACCAGCCTTCGCGGACGAGTCGGCTTCGCGCTCGCGCGACCCGTGCATCGTTGGGCAGCACCAGCACGGTCCCGACCTTGAGTTCTTCCGCCGCGAGCACCTTTTGAACTTGGCGCTGCCCCTGGGCATCGACGCCCTCGATCAGCACGTCGGCAATCTCCACGCGCGTGCTGGGAAGCGAGGGAGCGTCGGGCGCGGCGCGGGCTGGTCCCAGACCCTGCACAGCGGCCGTGCCCTCGGGCGCGTCCTCCACTCCTGCAGTGGGCGCAGCTTCGGGGTCGTGGGCGGGTTCGCCGAACGAGCGACCCAAGCTCGGTCCGAGGTCCAAGCTCGGTCCGACAGCCAAGCCCGGTCCGACAGCCAAGCCCGGCACGACATCCAGTCGCGCGACGCCCAGGCCGAGCCACAGCTCTTCGGGACTTCGATGTGCGCGGGACTCGGCACGCGGGCCAATGCCGAGCGCGAACGGATCGAGGCGCTCGGGAACAACGGCCTGCTCCACGCGGGCGTGCGCAGCGTTCGAGCCCGAGGGACGGACGCTTCGCGGATCGGCGTTCGCAGGGGCCGATGACATCCAGATTGCCGCGCCCGCCCAAGCGATGAGGGTGCCCATTGCGAGCCCACGCGCATCACATTTGCGGCCCTGGCTGGCCGCCTCGCGAAACGCGGGGTGAGCACGCACGCGTGACGAAGCTGGGCCCCACCTCGACAGAGGCAGCCTCTCTTCGAGCGGCCAGCGCCTCGCCTGGGGCATGCGCGACGAGTGTATCGCGTCGCGTCCCGGGGCACGCACTGCTCGCCGGGCCAGCCCATCCCTTGCCCGGCGGAAACTTCGCTCCAGTGGGCCGACTGGCGGCAAACTCGACAGCGCGGACCGCCCGCTCCACACTGTCGCCGTGACGGGTCCGACGCCGGTCGTCTACGTAGAAGACAACCAAGCGAATCTGCTCCTGGTGCGCCGCGTACTGGAGTCGACGGGGAAGTATCGCGTCGTCGGAGTGACCGATGGAACCACGGCGCTGGCCGTGATCTCGGACGTCATGCCTGCAATCGTGCTGCTCGATCTCGATCTGCCGGGCACGAGCGGCCTCCAGGTCGCCAAGTCGCTGCGCCAGGATCCCAAGACCGCTCAGATCCCGATCCTTGTCGTCACGGCGAGCGTCATGCGACAGGAACGCCAGGAAGCGCAAGCGGTGGGATGTCAGGGCTTCTTAGAAAAGCCCTTCGACATCCATGTCCTGCGCCAAGAAGTCGACGCCTTGATCGCGGCCTCTCGCGGCGCCTGAGACGGAGCGACCAGCGCTCGGACGTGGCTGCCCTGCGAGTGGCGCGCTACTTGGCGACCTTGCCCTTGGCGCGCACCCAGATCTGATCCATCTCAAGGCTGTACTTGAGGAACTGATTCATACGCGCGTCGATCAATGCCTGATCCACCGGCTTGCCCGCGTGGCGTGCCAAAGCCTGTGCGTGGCGCGTCCAAAAGTCGAGCTCCATCGCGTACCACTTCTCCATGTTGGCGATGCCCTCGTGCGCCCAGTTGTTGGCGCGGCGCCAGCGATCGACGTCCTGGCGGAAGCGCTCGATCGCATTGCGCAGCGGCACGGTCTCTTCGTCGGCATAGGCGGCCGCTGCACCGTTGTGGGCGGTGACTTCCATCGGTGGCGAGACCTGGTTGATCGTTCCGCACGCGGGGCAGTTGATCGAGACCGAGATCGTTCGATCTGGGATTTGAAGGGGGCTTGCGCACTGCGTGCAATGAACTGGCTTGGCCGCCGCCGCTTGAGCGACTGGAGCAAGGTTGCGATAGAAGTCGCCGGCTTGTTTGGCCTTCCAAACGGACCACTCAGCGTCGATGCGCATGTTCATGTCCACGCGCCGGTCGATGCCCACGTCAAAAAAGCTACTGCCCTGCGCTGAGAACTTTTCCTCCACCTGCTTCTCCCACGTCTCTTCCATGCGCTCTCGGAGCTGGCGGACGCGGTGGTCGAGGGCCGTGAACGCGGCGCTGTAGGCGTACCAGTCGGTGGGGTTCTCCTCCATCAAACCGCGCAGGCCTTGCTCGGACTCGGTCATGATCTCGACGAGTCGCTCGTGAATCTTGGCGAGGAAGGCGTCCCAGCGATCGACAAGTGCTTTCTGCTCTGCATTCATGATGGCGTGTTCTCCTTAGTGGACGTCGGTAGCGGCCCACAATCCACGTTGCAACGGCTAGGGTTCGGCGTCCTCGGCACCCTCGCCGAAGAGGTTGGCTCCGCAATACTTGCAGGTGAAGACCAAGACGACCTGCTGTGCACCGCCACAGCCAGGACAGGTCAGCGAAAACTGCTGATCCCATTTGACGTTGTTCCAGAGGCTGATCTCTTTACTCGCGCGGACGTTGGCAAAGATTCCGCCCACCCCCGCGCCCTTACTCGGCGCGGGCTTGAGGGACTTCTCGTAGCCCGCGCGCTCCGTCTCAGCGAGTGTGATCAGCTTGGCGTCGAGCTTGGCAAACCGTTCGCCAAGCAGCGGATCGGCCCAGATCTCTTGCTGATGATGACCCGCAATGAACTGCAGCGTCTGTCGCGCTTGGATCGCGAGCACTGCAAGCACGTGCTCAACCTCCTCCGGGAAGGCGCCGCGGACGTGGGAACGCTGTGCCGCGATGCGCCCACGCTCGCCCGATGGCACGCCCTCCAGGCCCAGTGAGGCGAGCACCGACTCCCACTTCGCCGCGCCGCCCGGCGGGCTCTCTGAAGCGATCGTCAGGACGTGAGCCACATGGTTGAGAAGCGTCTGCTCAAAGTTGTCCAGGAGAAAGGTGACGTGCATCGGTCGACTCTCGGTGACGCAGTTGTCGGACAAGCTCGGCGTGCGGGGTTGTCGGTTCGATCACGGATCGGCCAACAACCCCGCCCTCGCACACTCGCGGACTAGAAGCTGAGGTCTTCGTCGGTCTTGGCTGAGGTCGCGCCCGCCGAATACTGAGCCTCGTACTTCTCAGACTCGGTGTTGTAGCGGCCCATCAACGTCATATCGTTCATCATCTTCTGCATCCACCACATCGAGATGGAGCTCCAGTCCACCGCGGTCATGTTGAAAGTGTGCTTGAGCATCGCGTTGACGTCTTGGCCCGTCTTGGACCACGCCGACATGGCGCCTTGGATCTCGCACAGCTTCTCGAAGGGGACCGGCTCGCCGCCGCCTGCGACGTTGGTCGTGCCGAGGGCCTGGCCGGCGGCCTGCGCCGCGCCACCGTAAGATCCCGCCCCCGCGCCGGCGAACGCCTTGCTGTAGGCGTTGACGATCGCAAGGGAGGTGTCTTTGGCCATGCGGTCCGTCCACTCGGCGTTGACGCGGGTCCACTTGGCGACGTCCATGCCCTTGCTCGCAAGCAGGGCCGTGAACTCCGCCTGGCCCATGCCGCCCGCCGACTTCGCGGCACACAGCGCATAGGTGTCCAAATCGACGCCCTCAAAGGGTGCGAGGAGTTCTGGATTGGCAGCGATCGCCGCGGCGCCGTCGGCCGCGATCTTCTTCTGCATCCCGCCCATTGCCGCCTTCATGACGATTCCGCTATCGAGGATGAACGCCGAAAGCGTGTCCTCGGAGGAGTCAGGCGTGCCGTAGTACTTCGTCAGCGTGATCTCGACCTGGAAGTAGTGGCCGACATCGCGGTAGCCAAACCCCTTGATCTTGGCCTCAGCCTCTTCCGGATCGCCTGCCTGCGCGAGATCGAACTCGTACTTGTGGTACCAGAAGGTGTCCGCATCATCCTTGCCCTTGATTGGACCCCACTCGTCCTTCCACTTGGACGGGGAGATGTCCATGTTCCAAGTGCGGCTCCAGTGGCGCGAGCCGTCATCGGGATCCTCGACGAGCGCTGCGCCCTCCATCGAGCGAATCACGTTGCCGGAGACGACGCGAATGTTCTCGGCACCTTCGACGTGCTCAAGTCCGCGGATCTGTCCGCTCGCCTTGAGCTTGGCGGCGTGATCGTTGCTGTTGCTCGATCCGGATGAGAGTGCGGGCGCCGGTTCGCTGCTTGACGATGAGGAGCCGAACAGCGAGCGGAAGAATTCAATGATCCATTGCAGCATGGGAGTGTCCTGGGGGGTGAGTGAGCGGTGCTCGATGGCGTGGGACCGTCCGCCTGGACGGTGAGGTGAGTGGGGGTTCGTTCCGCGCCGCTCGATGGCGCCGATTGCGACCGCAACGGCGCCGCAGCGCCGCGCAAGCCAGGGCTCATGACCGGGCGCCGCGGGGCGAGGCGGGTATTCGCGGAGGGAGCATCTCGGCGGGCTTGTCGGCGTGGCGCGATCTCGCGCGAGGCTGAGGCGAGTTTCGAAGTGCGGATTATCCGCGTTCTCAAGAGTCGAGGTATGCTACCAGACATCGGCGCATGGCGCGGTGCCGCGCGCCACCAGCTGCATGGACGTCGCAGACGCACCGTAGCGGGCGGTTCGTCGGCCGATGCGGTCAACCTGCACGCGCGCGGCCGTTGTGCACACCGATGGTCCCAGCGATACCGCCCCGAACCTTCGATGTGCGGACCGAGGCGATCAGCTGTGCCTCCGCCCTACCTTCGCTGAGCCGCCGCCGTGCCTCGGCTGCGCCTCAGCCCTGCCACGGCTGTGCCTCGTCAACATCCCATCGACGGTCGAAGCGATCTCATTCCGGCACCGCCGCTGACGCGCCGCGGGTGCCGACCCGCAACGAGTCCGGCCGGCTCGCGGCATCGTTGCGCCTCAACGACGCATGCGATCAAAGGCGCGGCTCACCCAGCGATCGGGGATCACCGGGCTCAGTCGCTTGACCCAATCGGTGACGAAGGCCTCCGGCGCGATCAGGACGCGCGCCTCATTGCGCTGGATCGCGCGAAGGATCGCCGCTGCCGCAACTTCGGGTGGCTTGGCGCGCTTTTCGAACATTCGCTCAACTCGGTCGCGGATCCCGGACCGCCCCCCCTCATGAAAGCGACTCGATCGGACGATGTTGGTCCGAATGCCACCCGGATGTACCGAGGTCACGCCGACTCTGTCTTGCACGAGCTCATAACGGAGTGACTCACTCAAGCCGCGCACCGCAAACTTCGTCGCACAGTATGCGCCCTGCGTCGGTAGGCCGATCAGGCCGAACATGCTCGACAGATTGACGATATGTCCCGGCGCGTGACGCTTGAGGTGGGGCACGAAGAACTTGCAACCATACACGACGCCCCAGAAGTTGATGCCTACGATCCACTCGAAATCCTCAAGGCTGACTTCCTCAAGCGTTCCAGTTACGCTGACGCCGGCATTGTTGATCAGTACGTGTACGCGGCCATGCGCGTCGAGAACCGCCTGTGGAAGCTGCTCCATCTCCGAGCGCGAGGATACGTCGACCACGTGCGTGCTCACGGCCCGTCCCTTGCTGGCGAGCTCAGCCCGGAGCGTCTCAAGACCCCCCCGATCGCGATCGACCAACGCGACGTGACTGCCCGCTTCGACCAAGGCACGCGCTGTCGCGCGACCGATTCCCGAGGCTGCACCGGTAATGACGCTGACGCGATCACGGACGTCCATGAGCGCGGGTCTAGCTGGATCCGCGAGCGGTTGCGAGTCGGGCTCCCGATCGGCGTCGGCCGCCGTCGCTGCCCGCCAACCCACGTGACCGTGGAAGCGTTCGGCGCGGCCGCGCGTTGCAGCGCCGATGCCTCGCCGGATTGCAGCTCGAATCCGATACGAAAGAGCCCCCCGCGGAAAGAGCTCCGCCCGGGGCCCTCGGCGAGCGCTGATCTGCCTCATGGCTCTTGCTGCGTGTGGTCTCCAGCACACCGACGGCGCCGATGCCTCTGAGCGTGATACGGATGCGGCCTCGACACGCGCGGCGTCGTGCTGGCGTGAGCGAGCAGCATCCTTCACATCGGAGCCCGTGGATGGGTCGAGCACGACGCACGACCAGGACAGCGTCCGCGGTGATGGTCGGCCGAGCACGGCCCGCGGTGCATGGCCCGAGCACATCGGCATTGACGACATAGACGAGGAGAAACCGGTAGACGCCGCGAACACGTCCGAGCGGCTCGGCCCTCGCGCATCGCGGCGTCTCGACGGCTATGCCTCGATGATCGCGAACCACGTGGCCGAGACGAACACGTTCTCAGTGGGCTCGCTGTTCCTCGCGGCCGCACTCGACGCAACGGGATGGGCCGGAGGTGTACCTGGGCACTACACCGTCACGCTTTCTATCCGCTGTGCGGACGGTCCCGTGCAGACGCTCGCCGCCTGCGTGCGCGCGCAGGAGCAGGTGCGCGCATGGACGCTGGCGCGGGGGCCCAGTGACGCAGCGCGCTGGGCGACCGGCACGGCCATGGTCGTCACGGCCGATCGCAGCGTCTTTGTTGGAGCACGTGCGCCGATCTACTCGGCGATCGCCCCCATCCCCGTGCGTGCCGCGGTGGGCGAGACCCGCCGAATTCGCGTCTCGCTGCTGGATGATCTGCGCATGCCCGAGCTCTGGATCCAGGACGAGACCGTGCTCGCTGCCCGAGAGGGCGCGGTTGCTCGCGACACCGCGCGCGACATCTCGCACCAGAGCGCGCCGAAAGATCGCGGAAGGGCACAAAGCGCACGCGCTGATGCGAGCCAGCGGCAAATGGTGCAAGCACTCGTCTGCCTCAAGGAGGGGCAATCGCGCATCGAACTCACCGCGACCGGGCGCCACGGACCTCAAGTGGTTGCAGATGTCGTCCTCAAGTGCGGCGAGCGTGACGACCCCGTCGTCACGTTGCTCGTCGATGAGGTCGACGAGTGTGAGACGCAGACCCTCACGGCGCAGGCCGAGAGCAAGCTGCTCGCATTGCTCAATGCCAGTCGTGCCGCGCGAGGACTCGCGCCGGTCACCGTCGATCCAACGCTCAGCGACGTCGCCCGAGGGCATAGTCGGGGCATGGCGCTCGACGGACGCGTTGCGCACCACCGGCGCGGAAAGTCATTGACGGATCGACTCGCGGAGCACTCGATGAGCGGCGGACGATTCCTCGAGAACATCGGTCGCGCGGAAGGCCCCATTGCGCTTCACGAACTACTGATGCGCAGTTCCGCCCACCGCATCGCGCGCTTGAGCGCTCGCGCGCAGCACATCGGGTTGGCGGTTGAGCTCGTCCGAGATGTACCGAATCAGGCGCCGATGCTGTACTACACGGAGGTCCTCGCCGAAGTGGAGGACACGGCGGCGGCCGAACAAGGCCCAGATCCGTCCTAGAACTGCAAGGTGTTGCATTTCGGCGCTTGCGCGATGCGCCCCGGCTGGCGTCGCACATCAACGTCTCGTGTGCGCGGGAGCGATCCTCGCGCTGGCCCTGCGCTCACGTACGGGCCATGCTCTCTCGCGAGTCTCAAGTCAGCGATGGTGGGAAGCCCTAGACACGATTCTCGGGAAGTTCTAAGTCGATCCGGCACACGGGTCTCTCCATCCCGAGGGCCCGTGACGCGACACGCGCGAGGACGCGGGCAATGACCAACAGTACACAGACCGAATCCGAGCGCAAACACGAGCAGGTGCTCGGTCATGAACTCGCGCGCGATCCAGAGTTTCATAAGCACTTCCTTTGCAAAGGCTCGGCGTTTCGCGGCGTCGTTGCAGCGCTCGAACAAAACGATTTGCTCGATCAGGTGTGCGCCGAGGTTCCTGCCGAAGTCGCAGCGCACCTTCGCCAACCGCCTGCCTCGACCGAATGGATGCAGGCGATCGAGTTTCAATATGTCTTCCGCGGGGTCGAGATCTGTGGCGGCATGGACGGACTCAAACGCGTCGGACGGGACGGCATCTTTCGCGGGCCCCTCAAGACCATGCGTCCTTTCATCGAGGGCACCTTACGGCTCTTTGGCGGCTCACCCACGGCGTTTTTCCGCCGCATTCCCTCCGTCATGGAGTCGCAGATCAAGGGACTCCGCTTTAGCTACGAAGAGCGCGGCCCGACCGAGGTCGCGATTACGGTGCACTACGACTGGCTCAAGGATGTGCCGCTCTGCGCCTTCGTGTACTGGGAGGCCGTGTTCGGCGTGACTTTCGAGCTGTGCGGTGTGGCGGGCCGCGGAAGCACGCACGTCCTCCCGAGCGCCTTTCATGATACGGCCGAGATTCGCCTGAGTTGGGGCTAGCAGGCTGTCGAAAAAACCGCGCGGCGCATGGCCGCGCCCTCGCCATGTAGCCCTTTGTTGCTCGTCGGTCACGTACGCCCGGTACGCTCCTTCCTCGCGCCTCGGTCTGCACAGCGATTGCACGCCCATGCACTCCACGGGGGTTCTTCGACAGCCTGCTAGCGACCGGGAAGTCAGCGCGGCCGAGCAGGTCCTGCGCATGGGGAGCGCGTGGGCGTGCGGATCCGCGACGCTTGAACCGCCCTCGCCGGGCACCTAGCCTGCGCCCCATGGCACGCGGCTACCACACGACCCTCGCGCTTCGGGACGTCGCGCGTGCGCTGCGTGAAGAGTTTCAAGAGCGTTATGCAGCACCGCGCAGCACTCGCGGCGACCGCTTTGTCTGGGACTACTGGCATGTCCCCGGCCAATACACCCAACTACGAACACCGGCGGAGCACTTCTTTTCCGAGCAGCACTACGCCGCGCTGGTCGCCGGCCTCACCGCTTACGGCCGCGAGCATCTCGGGTGTCCGAGCGTCTCCTTCGTTTGGCTCAGCGCCTACATCGACGGATGCGAGCAGCACCTTCACGGCGACCTACCCCACGGCCCCTGGGCCTTCGTGCTCTCCCTCACCGACTGGAAGCGCCGCGTGTTTCGGGGTGGCGAGACGCTGCTCTTACGTGATGAGGTGCTCGATTGGTGGAGTGGATTCGAGTCCGTGCGCGGCGTGGAGCGCGAGCAGCTTTTGCACGCGATCGAGCCTCAGCTCGGGCGGATGCTGGTCTTCGATCCGAGGATCCCGCACGGCGTCGCAAGAGTCTCTGGAACGCACGATCTTCGCGAGGCGCGTTTGGTCGTGCACGGCTGGTTCACCCCCCCAGCACCGATGATCGAAGGACCGCTGCGTGAACGCGCATTGCACAGCGGAATTCAGGCCGTACTCGAGGACCTTCCCGCGATGCTGCCCGAATCGCTACAAATGGTGGGGACCCTCTGTTTCCGCCTGCAAATCGACGCCGATGGGACGTGCAGTAAGGTCCGCGTGCTCTCCGACACGACGCGTGTGCCCGCCGCCGACGAATCGCAGCGTCTGGCCGTGCTCGCGAAATTGGCCGCGCGACTGCGCCGTCTCAAGCTGGGGAAGTCGCGTGGACCATCGATCGTCACGCTCCCCTTTGTCCTTGAGCGTTGAGTGTGCTCGTCGTCACATGCGTTGCTCGTGGCCGCCTCGCGGAGGTGGAGTCGTCGCGAAAAAGGCCGTTCGTTGCCGGCGCGCCATTTCTGCGCACCAGCGAATGCAGGCGCGGCCGTACGGAGCATCGGTCGTACACCGCCGTGGCTTCGTGCATCCCCGCGGCTCACTTGCCGAGCTTGCCCAGCGCTCGCTTGTACTTCGCCTTGGTCGCGCTGTCGCGAGGACGTCGCTTCAGCACCGCGCGGAGTGCTGGGACGGCTTCCTCCCAGCGACCGAGGGCATACAGCGCGCTCGCCCGTAGCTCCAGCGCCGCGAAGTCGCCTTCATCAAAGAGCAGCATTTCGTCGGCGATCGACAACACGAGTTCATGCTCGCCTTGCTTGCGCTTGCGCAGCGCGACGTGGCGAAGCACTTCTAGAAATTCCGCTCGCGCGTCTTTGTGGTCGGGCACCACCGCAAGCAAGTCTCGGTACATCGTTGCAGCGTCGTTCCACGACTTGCGCGAGGCCAGCTTGCGCGCCGGTTCGAGCAACTCGACGGTCGCCGCTCGACGCAGGCGCTTGATCGCTTCGTGGCCGGGCTCGATCAAACTCAGCTTGACGAGGATCAGCGCCAAGCTTTCGGTCGCGGGCTCACGCCACTTCTTGTCGTCAAAGGCGACCTGCGCCAGCGCAGACAGCTCTGAAGCGGTATCCGGGAGCCCGGCGACGACATCCGCTTGGTCGCCGACATCTTCGCCGCCCGTCGCTCCGATTGCGCTGTCGTCGTCGAGTCCCGGATCGCCGTCGGCCGCAGCCCCCGTATCGTTGGGGGCCACCACGGCCTCGCCGGTCGCAGCGCCCTCGGCCCCATTCGAATCGGAAGACCCTGTGGTCTCGCGCTCGCTTGGACTCCCGCCGGTGTTGGTCGTCGGTTGCAGCGGGGCATCGATCGTGCCTGCGCCTTTGGGATCACTGCTGCTCACGCCGCCCGATTTGCCATTGGCAGGGCTCCGTCCAATGGGAGCACCGGCGGAGTCTCGGTTGGCCGCGACCAGTGGTGCGAGCGGGCCAATGCCCGCGACCGCAGTCGCGAACACCACCACAAGCGCCAAAGAGACGCCAAGCCCGACAAACAGCAACGCGGTGAGACCTGCACGGATTCCTCGAGATCCCTGGGGAGGAACCTCGGGCTGCGAAGCGGTTGCAGTGCGTGTGCCTCGAAGCGGCGCCATCGTGCCGCTGCTGTTGGCAGCGGGCTCAGCCCCTGCGCCGCTCGGACCGCGAGTGCTCGCGCTGGTGAGCGGATCTTGTGCGCTGCGCTGCACTGCGGCTAAGGACTCCGCGGCTGCACCACCACGCGTCACCCCCGTGAGCGAGCCGGCCGGTACCTGCGGATCGCTCATCAAGAGCGACGCGTTGGAAATCTGCGCGGGGTCGGCGAGCTGCTCTCCGTCGGCACCCAGACTCCGTGCATTGCCTCGCGCGAGCGAGGCGAGCGAGTTGAGGACCCCCCCCTGCTTGGTCGTTCGGAAGGTCTCCGCAGGCGGCGAAGGTGCGGCCGCAGCCGCCATCGCGGGGCCGGCCCGCATTGCCGCTACCCGAGGCGGCGGATCCACGTCGGGGAGGTCGAGTCCCATCACCATGGCGACCGCCCGAGCGCGGCCTTCGAGTGCACGGGTCAGCTGGTACTCAACGTCCCGCATCGAGGCCGGGCGCAAATTTGGCTCGCGCTCAAGGCACTGCGCGACTACCTCGTCGAGCGCCGCCGGCAGATCGGGCACGATGTCGCGGATCCGAGGCGCAGGCTTTGCCCCCTTCTGAACCAGCACGTCGATTGAATTACGTCCGTAGAAGGGCACCCGACCGGTGACCATATGAAAGACGATGGTGCCGAGCGCATAAACGTCGGAGGCGACCGACGCATCGATCCCCACGGCCTGCTCGGGCGCCATGAAATCCGGCGATCCCATGACGATGCCTGGGCGCGTGCGACTCCCCTCCCCGGCACCATCGGTGACCTTGCAGATGCCAAAGTCGAGGACCTTGACGAAGTCCGGGTCCTTCTCCCGCTCGACCAACATTACGTTGTCCGACTTCAGATCGCGGTGGATGATCCCGGCCTCGTGGGCCGCACCGACCGCGCGACAGATCTGCTGAGCGATGTGTACCGCGCGAGATGGCGCAATCGCTCCTCCTGAATCGATCAAGCTGCCCAGATCTGTGCCGTGGATCAACTCCATGACAAAGTACGGATCACCGACATCTGTGGTGCCAACGTCGACGACATCGATGATGTTGGGATGGCCGGTTTGCGACGCGGCTCGGGCCTCTCGCATGAAGCGGTCGATGAGGTCGGCGTCGCGGCCAAATGCCTCATGCAGGACCTTGACCGCCAGGGTCCGACCGAGACCGAGGTGAGTGACCTCGTAGACAGCCCCCATGCCGCCCGTACCCAGCACGCGCTCGACTCGATAGCGTCCCGCGATCACCTGGCCGATGCGCTGCTTCGCGGCATCGTGCAGCTCGGCATGCGTGGGCAGAGACCCGGGCTGACGCGTCGCTGTGCGCAACTCGATCACATCCGAGTCGCCCAGCTCCATCGCACCGCTGCCAGCCGTTCGCAGCTCGTCGATATCGGTGACACTGATCGTCTTCTTGGCCGGGCGCTTTTGGGCCTCTTGCCGCAGCGTGCTGTAGTCAGCCTGTCGCAGCTCCTCGTACTCCAGCGAATCGAACTTCCGTTCGCGCGCAAAGACATCGCGCATAAAGGCCGCGACCCGATCGACGTCGCAGGCGGGCGCGTGCCGTGCCAACATCTCGGAGAGGTCGGCGCGAAACTGCAGTGCTGTCGAATAGCGGTCGTCTCGCTCAACGGCGAGGGCGGTGAGCACAACGCGATCGAGCCCCTCAGGGATGCCTGGCACGATCGAGGAAGGCGCTGGGATCTTCGGGTTGCGCAACGCCGCGATAGAGGCCTGCGGCCCCGCACGTGGATCCACCGGGAAGAGTTGCCGGCCGGTCAGCATCTCCCACAAGATGATGCCGGTCGCGTAGATGTCCGTGCGACGATCGGCGCCCTGCCCTCGCGCTTGCTCAGGCGCGAGGTAGCTGTAGCGACCAAAGACCACGCCGGGATTGGTGTGCTCCCGCTTGTTGACGTGCTTGGCAAGGCCAAAGTCGGTGACTTTGATTTCGCCGTGGTAGCCGATCAGAATGTTGGGCGGCGAGATGTCGCGATGGACGAGCTCAAGTGACATCGCCTCATGCGCATAGTCCAGACCACGGCAGACCTCGCGCGCGAGGAACATCGCGAAGTCGATCGGGATGCGGCGATGGAGCTGCGCGCAGCGATTCCACACCGCGCGCAGGTCCTTACCTTCGACCAGCTCCCTCGCGCGAAAGTGTTCGTCGCCCACCAGGCCCGCATCAAAGACCTGCACCAGGTTGCTATGGTTGAGTCGGACGACGACGCGCGCCTCATCTAGGAAGCGGCGACGAACGCCCTCGTCATCGACCGAACCGAGGATCTTCTTGACGACGCAGAGCTTCTCGTAGCCCTGGGTCTCGCCGGCGAGTGCGAGAAAGATCTCGCCCATACCGCCGCGCGCCATCGGTCGCAGCAAGATGTACTTGCCGAAGACGGTCGGGTAGCCGTCGGGTACGGGCCGAGGGTCGCCGCCTCGGCCAGTGGGTGGGACCTGACCCAAGAGTTCGCAGGATAGCAAAGACCTCTGCGGGACAGGCACGACGACGGCGACGTGTCGCGAGGGTCCCCCGGCGTGCCGACAGAGGCCTCTCTCGCGCCCTGCGGGATTGCCGACAACGAGTCGCGCGGGTGCGCGGGCTTGCGCGAGCAGATGGCCCCCACACGCACATCGACCGAGATTGTGATGTGGACCGCGTTGCGATCACGACCGACCGTCCGCAGCGGAGCTCGGCGCCCGGGCCCGCGCGCCAAAATCAGCGGAGCTAGCAGGTTGTCGAAGAACCCCCGTGGAGTGCATGGACGTGCAATCGCCATGCAGACCGAGGCGCGAGGAGGGAGCGTACCGGGCGTACGTGACCGACGAGCGACAAGCTGAGCAACGAAGGGGCTGCATGGTGAGTGCGCGGCCCGGCGCCGCGCGGGGTTTTTCGAGAGCCTGCTACGGCAGCAGGATCGTCACGAGCTGCGTCGACCCGTGTTGGGAATTGCAAGCCTTGGAGTCGACCTGGACCCGCCGATCGAGCCAACCTACATCCTCGAAGTAGGCACGCACATGGTAGCGACCCGCGAGCACACCGTGGGCGAGCTGCGAGCGTATCCCGGGATCTGGCTCGACGCGTGCGACACTCTCTCCTGCGTTGTCGACCGCGTTCGAATCTGACGCACCGTCGCGAGAGGTCGGCCAGGGAGATCGTGTCGCGCTGCTCGGCGAGAAAGGACCGCCGCGGAGCACGGAGGGCACTGCCGGCATACCGCTGCGGCCGAGAAAGACCAGCTCCACACTGCAGCCTCTCGCGCGCTGCGTCGTCTCGATCTCAAGTTGCGCGCCACTCCGCGCGCGACGTCGATCCAGCACGATGCCGTCTTGAATGATCGTTACATCGTAGGATGCGCCGCGAAGCGTTGTGAGCTCGAAGCGGCCAGCCGCATCGACAACCTCGGTGACTTGCTCGCCGCGATCATCGACGCCTCGCGCGAGCACCCAAGCCCGGGCAAACAATTCGCCGTCGCTACCGCGAACACTGCCGCGAATGGTCTGATCGCGCAGCTCTTGGGTCATTACGACGCGCGTCGGTGCGGAGTCGACTTCGAATACGCGGCGCACGGGCGCATAGCCAGTCGCGCGAACCTCTAGCACGTAGGCCGCATCCGATGCCTGCTCGAGCAAGTCGAGGGTCGGGGCGTCCGCGCTCGGGGCTTCCGCGCTCGGGGCGTCCGCGGCTCTCCGTGAGTCGTGCTCCTGGTCCGGATCGAACGCTTCAATTCCCGTGCTCGACTCTATGTCGGATGCGTCGTCGAGTGCCCGCGCGCTGCTCGCCGCGGGAGAACCAAGCTGCTGCGCAGCGGCGACGATCCGCTCGCGGGGCGGGCACGCCACTTCGCCCCGCTCTCCTTGGTGGAAGACTATGGGGAGGCGCAGCGAGGACATGCCCGTGTCGTCGCTTGAGGTCGCCGTGTGCTCCCCCGACTTGGCGAACACGAAAACATCCGCGCCAAGGATCGGCGCGCCGTTCTCGTCCTCAATCTGCAACTGGAGCGTCGCGCCTGCCGCTGCATGAACCTCGACGGGCGAGGTGGGATCGCGATCCCAGTGCCAGGGTCCGCCACTCGCAATCGCGCTGCTGAGAGCCCAGCAGGACGCGAATTCGCAACCGGGGGCTTCAAAGCTGCCGTCTTCCCCGAGGCCAGCGCGAGCGGTCAGCACGTACGCGTCGCCCTGCCGGCAGTACACGCTCATCGATCCGCTGTCGACAACCTCACCATCGTCGAGCACGACGCTTCCGCGCACGCGAGGCACGTCTGCGTCCGTGCGTGCGGCCGAATCGGCGTCATATGCGGTGGTGTCGTGTTCCTCGCCCCGTCGCGTGGGCGCCCCTGGGGACACGTTGCTTGCTCTGCTCGCCGTCGCGGTGCTCGGCATGTGCAGTCGCGTCGATGGACGCGCGGAGGATGCCGCTTGCGCCCGTGGAGACGCAGTCATTTGTGTGCGGATCCACGTGGTAACGCCCGCGATCAGGGCGACCCCAACGGCGAGACCAATCGCCACCCGAAGTCGGTCGCGACTCGTCCGCGGGGAAGGCCCATCGGGTCCGCGCGAGCGCCTCACGTCAACGTTCAAGCCGACTCCATCACGGCGCTCGCGGCAGCCCGTGCCGCATCGAGGAGTGCGAGCGTACGACTCGCCAATGCGTCGTAGGCCGCGCGAGGCTCGTCTCCGGGCGGCGCGCTCGCGAGCGCGTAGAGCTTGACTTTGGGCTCGGTCCCGGAGGGGCGCAGCACAAGTCGGCAGCGATGCGGAGCCACTTGGGCCGACTTGGTGCCATCGGCCTGACCATGGAGTTCGTACTCAAACTCCAACACGTTTCCTGGCAGATCGCGAACCGTAGATCCGGTATGGCGCGGTAGCTGTCGATCGCTGTGGGAGATGAGCGACCAGTCCCCCAGCGAACTTGGCGGTTGCTGACGCCAACTTGCCATCACAGCGGCGATCGCCGCGCGGCCGGCAACACCTGTCGCGACGATGTTTGCTGTCGTCTCGACATGGGCGCCAAATTGCTGCCAGAGACCCTCAAGGTGATGCACCAGCGTTTTGCCGTCGCGGTCAAGGCGAGCAGCGAGCTGGCTGAGCAGCAACGCCGCGATAGCTCCGTCCTTGTCACGGACCCCGTCGCCGCGCAAATAGCCGTGGCTCTCTTCACAGGCGAACACCAGGCCGGTGTCGCCACGCTCGGCCGCCAGACCCGCGTGATGCTTGAAACCGACCAGGAGATCATCGACGACGTCGAGCCCGACCGAGCGCGCAATCTTGGCGATCAATGGCGATGTGACCAGCGTGGTCGCAACGAAACCCGCACGGGCAGCGCCGTCTGTGGACGAGTCGGAGGCGTGGGCTCGACGCAAGCCTTCTGCAACGTGGTCGAGCATCAAGACGCCGAGCTGGTTGCCATCGAGAAAACGATACTCGCCGTCGTGCAGCACCATCGCACCGAGGCGATCCGCATCCGGATCGCAGGCGATGACCAGCGTGGCTCCCAGCGGGCGAGCCAGACCGAGGGCGACCTCGAAGGCGGCCGGTAGCTCCGGATTCGCGCTGCGCACCGTCGCGAACTTCCCGTCATCGGGAAGCTGGGCAACGGCGACAATCTCAGCGCCTGCGCGCGCCAGCACCTCGACCACGCTCGCGGCTCCGACCCCGTGCAGCGCAGAAAAGACGATGCGAAGTCCCTTGCAGCTTTCCTCTGGTGAAGCCCCGACCGCGACGCCTTGCGCAAAGACGTGGTCCAAGTAGGGCTGATCGACCTCGCTGTGGAGACGCGGGCCGCTCAGAGCTTCGATGGAGCCGGGTGACACCTTGGGGTCGCCGGCAGCCGACTGGGCGAGCTGCTCTTGCACGCGTTGCGGAGCCCGTGGGTCGACCTCGACCGCAACCAGCTCCAGGGTTGCGGCTCGCTTGATTTCGCGCATCACCGCGGCATCCCGGCTGCCGATCACCTGCGCGCCGTCGCTGCCATAGATCTTCATGCCGTTGTCGCCGGGCGGGTTGTGACTGGCGGAGATGACCAGTCCTGCGTCACACCGCTCATGGCGGACCAGGAAGGACAGCAGGGGTGTCGAGCGCGGCTCGTCGACCAGCCGCACGCGAACGCCGACGGCCGCAAGCTGGGCAGCAGCGAGCCAGGCAAAGGCACGCGACTGGGCGCGGGTGTCGTAGACGATCGCCACGAGGGGTCGCTCGCGTGCTGCGGCATCGCGGCGGGTCTGAAGCTCGGCGAGTGCGTTGGCCAGTCCGAGCGCCGTCTCGCGCACGACCACGCTGTTCATGCGATTCGAGCCGGGGCCGACCGGGCCACGTCGGCCGCCCGTCCCGATGGGGAGATCCCCGGCAAAGGCGTCCGCAAGTTCAGCGAGTGCCTCGCGCTGGGCCAGCGAGAGCGCCGACGACCCGGATGGCTCGACACCCGCAATGCCGCCCTGCCCTGCTCCCGCAGCTTCCGTGCGTTCGACAGCCCCAGCTTGAGGGCCCAGGCGGGCGAGAAGCTCGAAGAGCGCCGGCTGCTCGCTGCGATAGCGCGGCTCGGTCGCCCAACGCCGAAGGTGCTCTCCTGCCTGTGCCTCCAGCGAACCGATCGCGAACACAAGGAGCGCCGAGTGTGACGCGGGGAGCTGCGGTTCCGCAGCGGAGGCATCAGATCGATCTTCGGGCACGGTGAAATCTTACCCGGCTCACGTGCGTACAAGGTCGGGCCATGCGCGGCATCTTCTCCAGCAGGCCGACCGCCACGCGCCCGGGCGCGGCACAACGCCGCGCAGGGGGCCAAGCGCCCACAGCCGCGGCTTGGAGCGATCCGCGGCGGGCCTCCGCCGATGTTGGGGCAAATCACCGCGGACTTGTCGCGGCGGGTGTCGGATCGGATGCCGCGGCCCCGCTGGGCAGCGCGCGCACCAGCCGCCTGGTCGCGGCCGAGTTCGCCGCCGAGTTCGCGGCCGAGTTCGCGGCCGAGGGTGGCGCGGTTCATAGAGCATCGCGAGTGCGGAGCGTCGGGCCGAGCAGTCATCGACGCAGGACCGGGCCTGGGCCGATGGTGTGCGCGGGCGTACATCTCGCCCCCGCGGCAAGCGCGGATGTGGAACAATGTCGAGGTGCACGGGTTGATGACGGGCACGTCGTGGTCGGATCGAGCGCGGCTCCACGCCCGTTCGCCGTGGTCGATGCGTCCGGACGGACCGCAGAGCGAGTAGCGACAAGGATGGCAACTCCCGCGACATATGCCTCCGATCAGGGCTTGAGCATCTCGGCCCGATGCCGAGGGCGCGCGATCCAACCAAAGGCCGATCGCGTGCCGAGGGAACTTGATGCGGCCGGACGTTGTCCGAGCGCCGCCATGGTTCCTGACCTCGAGATGAGCCCACGCGGGACACCCTGCCGCGAGACCGTTCCGAACCAAGACGTGGGGTCGGCCGTGAGCGTGGGTACGAGCAGCATCGCTCGCGCCGATTTGAATTCCAGTTCGCCCAGCCGCGCACCGACGCGAGCTTTGCCAGGCACACTACCTCCGCTGGGCGATTCTGCCCCCCGGTCGCAGCACATTCGAAGGAAGTAGAGGAACGCAATGACCACGCGACGACCCGCCCAACCCAGGCCCGACTCTGAACCACAGATTGGCGGTGACGTACCGCTCGCGAACGGTCCCCGAACGCTCTGGGCGCGCCTGCGTCCGTTTGTGCGCCGCGATCTTGGCACACGCGTCTCGCTCGCAGCCGCGAGCGTTGTCGCAGTCCTTGTGCTTGCCTGGTTAACCACCGCGAGCATCGTGTGGAGTGATGCAGAGCGCGGTCGCGATCTTCGGGTAGCGCTCGGCCTTGAGCGCTGGGAGCAGGCAAGTTGTGGCGCCCCTCCCGGTTCGGCGTGTACCTACGACGATGAAGAGCAGGCGCAGATCGACCTGACCTTCCGCCAAGAGACCGCGGTCCGAGCCGCAATCCTCGACGATCTCGCACTTCGCCTCGAAGCCATCGAAGTCGACCTTCGCATGAGCCAGGACATCTTGGCGCAGCGCTCGCTCGCGCTCTCTGTCGACTCCCCCTTTGGCAAAGACCCTGAGCTTGCAGACCGGCTGACGGCGACCGTCGATCTCGCGCCGCTGCAGGGCGTCGCACCGTCGATGGCCTGGGATGTCGGTGGGGCGCTTTGGGAGCCCGTCCAGATCGATCTTGATTCCGACGCGAGCTCCGCGGAGATCCGCAGCTACCTTGACTCGGCGATCAGCGCGAGACTCTCGCGCGTCGCCACGCTCAAGAAGGTTGTCGCGCTGCTGCGCGACGCGAACCACCAGGAGGCAACCGCGATCGCGAGCGTCGATCGCCGCGAGCTTTTCGAGGAGGCCTTCGCGATCGACGACGCCGCACACAGCCGCCTCGCCGCCTGGATCGTGCAGGTGGGCCACGCCGATCAGGCAAGCGAGAACCTCGCTTGGGCGCTCCAGAGCGCACGCCCCATGCTCGCCGACGCGATCAGTCGCTCGACTTCGCCGGTGTGGGCGGATCGCCTTGATGACTCGATGATTCAGGCGGAGCTTGGCTATGCCCCCGCGGAGCTTGAGGAATCGTACGGCAACACCTCGCTGGCTCCCTTCGTCAAGGCAGGCGAGCGCTACTCCTCGCCGCTTGGCATGACCGAAGCACTCCGCCTCTTTGGCACGATGCTCCTCGCTCTCGCGGCGTTCCTGCTCGTCGTCGCGTCGCCGGTCACCACCGCCGTCGCGACCGCCCGCGAGCGAGAGGCGGGCACGCTTCCCGTCCTTCGCATGACTGGCCTGACCGCGCACGATCTCGCGCTCGCGATGGTCGTCGGCCCCAACGTCTACAACATGGTCGCCGGCTTCTCGGTCCTGCTGATGGGCGTCGGTGCCATCGGGATGTCCGTCGGCCTCGTGCCGAGCCTCCTTCCCGTCGCACTGATTCTGGTGCTGGCCGCTTCGACGCACGCGATCGCGATCGGCCTGGGCGATGCCCTCGGCCAGCGCGTCAATGCGATGGTCGTAGGTGCCATCCTTGGTGCAGCGGTGGTCGTGCCCGGCATGTTCGGCACGCTGCTCACCGTCTTCGACGCGACCGCAACGGGCTTCGCGTTGGGTCCGATCCCCGCCGTGCTGTCGTCCATCGGTGAGGTCTCGGGTCTCGCCCAGATCGGCATGCACCTCGATTCACACGATGGCCTGGGTACCAGCCTCCTCGCCTACTCCATCGGGGCTCAGCTCCTGCTTGGCATCGCCTGCCTCCGCACCTGGAGCCGTCGCGTCGAGCAACCCTGGGCTCCGCTCTTTCAGCCGGCCGAGGGCCTGACGCTGGCGATGGCCTGCATTGGTGGTGCCGCGCTGTGCATGCTCGAGCTCGCACCTCGCTGGGGCGCGCGCGACTTTGATGGTCTTAACGCGCTGACCTTCTTGGCCATCGCCGCGGCCTCACCCATCGTGATCGCGTTGCTGATCGCAAGCCTTCGACGCCCGGCTCGCGCCTCCGCCGTGCCGGATCACGTGGAAGCTCGCTTCGCCTTTGGTCGCTTTCAGCTCGTGCTGCTGACAGCGGTGGCGCTACTGGGCGCCACCTATGCGGGCGTTGTCTCGGTCGCTGGCACTCAGACGCAGGACACCGAGCTGATGTGGGCCACGCTGGCCCAGGGTCTGCTGGTCCTTGAGACCGCCGCCGCGACCTTCCTCTGGAGCTCGCGTCGCCGCGAGCGGAAGATCGCCGCGCTGGCCACCGGCGCTGTCGTGGTGACGGCCCAGCTTGTCGCCGTCGCCGTGGTCTACGTGATGGAGGGCCGCTTTGTGGCGCGCTTCTCACAGCCGGCGATGCCGCTGATGCTCGGATCGAACATCTCCAACTACTGGTTCGCAGCCCTGCTCCTGCTCTGGGGCGCGGGTGCGGCAATCGTCGCCGCGGCGCTGATTGCCGACCGCCGCGAGGCGAAGGCCAACGCCCAGGGCTCTGCCACCGGCGGCAGCGCCGGCGGCGATGGCACCCGGGACCAGCTTGAGGGTGGCCGCTGGCTGCACTAAGCGGCTGAGATCGGCTCGGCTGGCGAGGCGAAACTTCGCGAAACCTCGCCAGCACGACCCGCATCAAATCGCGGCAGATGGCCGCCGCACGATGCCTGCCAAGTGTCCCTCCCCATGAACGCCACGGAGCGCGGTTGACATCGCACTCCGTGGCGAACTAGCGTTGCGCGGTCCGTCCCCCCGGCGAAATCCCATGAACGCTCCCGCGAAGAAGGCCCCAGAACGTTCTATCTCGATGCTTTGGGTGCTGCTGAGCGTGGCCGTGATCATGGCGATCAACGCCCTGCTGTTCGCCCTCCTCTCGAGCGAGTTCAACAAGGCCGACAGCGGTCTGTACGTGATCGGCGAGGTCGACGGCGTCGCCCAGGTCACGGGCGTCACCACGCTGTACTACGTCTACGTCGCGCTGATCGCCCTGGGCTCGTACCCCTTCGGCGGGATGCTCGTCGGGTGGATGTCACCGGGCGAGACGATCAAGGAGCCGGCCTTCGCCGCTCTGATCGCGATCGGATTCAACGCGGTCACGAGCTACCTGCAGATGTCGCAAAATCCCGGATTCCAGGTCGGCGGCTGGGCCGTCGGCGTCGCGATCGCAGCGTCGGCAGGCTTTGTCCTTGCACTTGGCGGCGCCTGGGTTGGCGAGCGCCTCCAGGGCGAGACCACCGAGAAGATGCGCGAGCGCGGCGAGCTTCCGCCGGTCTAAGGGCGTCCCGAAGCGGGCTTCTCCAGCTTCCCGGTCGTCCCGGTTGCCCAAAGCCCCCGCGTCCCCACGTGGAATGCCACGCCGTAGGGCCTGCGCAGGGCTTCCGACGAGGTCCTCCGGCCACCGGCTTGCGACCGGGACTTGCGACTAGGTCTCTCGGAAACGGACGTGCAAGTGGCCCCGGTGATGCTTCCAATGGCGAACGATGCCGTGGTTGCGACCGCGTCCGCGTGGGTACTGGAACCAGTTGTCGAGCTGTGACTTGGGCACACCGAGCTCGACCGCGTGATCGTAGAGCTGCTGCTGGACCTCGTAATCGAGGAACACGTAGCGCACGTGGCCACTGACCAAGATCGACTCGAGGAGCAGCCAGGTGCGATGTACGTCGATCGACTCGGGATGCTCGACCGCGGAGCGGAAGCTCTTGGCGCCGCTTTGATCACCCTTCATCACAAAGCCGATGTCGACGTCAACGCCGTGGCGGTGCGAGAGGTGGGGATAGAGGCGGCCGCCGCCGCTCCGCGAGATATCGCCGATCTGGACGGCTGGGCTCTTGCCGGCCTTCTTGGCGTAGCGCTCCAGCGCGTGCGTCATGTGGTCGATCGTGGCTTTGGTGCCGTAGGCCAGCTCGGGTCGCTTGAGGCTCCATCCGCTTCCTGAGCTCATCTGAATCCAGCGACGACCGGCCTCGGTCTTGGGCGGTGGCGGTGCTTCGGACTCGATCTCTTCGTCGCTGCGATAGCCAGCGACGGCCTCGCCTTGGGTCCAGACCACCAACACGGTACCGGCGCGCACCTTGTTGGGATCGCTGATCTTGCCGCCCTGAAACCCGACCAGCTCGTCGACGCTCGCGCCGTATCGCAGTGCCACGTGGCTGAGGGTCTCGCCGGCTGCGAGCGTGTGCTCGATCCGCATGAGCTCTTTGGGCGCGATCTCGGGACAGACCACGATCGTTTGGCCGATGCGAATCTTGTTGGCGTCGGAAATCGCGGGATTGATCGCGAGGATGTCTTTGACCAAGACGCCATAGCGGCCCGCAATCGTTCCGAGGTGCTCTCCCTCGACCACGGTGTGCTCGTAGGCAGGCATCCGCATCTCGCAGCGCGCGTCATTCTTGAGCGCGACCTTCGGAGGTAGTGTTTTCGCACCTGCGAATTGTTTGGCGATCGGGGCAGCCGCCGGAGCCTCTGCATCTGCGCCCTCGAGCACGCCGGCACGACGCTTCTGTTTGGGCGCCTCAAGGCCGGAGTCGTTGCTGCTTCGATCGCCGGATGTCGTCCCTTTTGCGCTCGTCGTCGAGCTGCGCGACTTGGGCCGGCGCGAAGTCTTCATCGCCATCTCGCCCGACGTCTCCACCGGCGACTGCGGCGCGCCGTCCAGGCTTGGCGGGTCGAGCTGATCGGCGACCTGGGTGTGCGCGGCGTCGCCATCCTCCACCCGATCGGCTGGCTCGGCGGGGGTCTCCGCTTCGCTCGTCTTCGGATCGCCAGGGTTGGAGCGTGACGCGTAGGCGCTGCGGGTTGCCAGCGGCGCTAACAACGCGAGCAGCACGACCGAGGCAATGCGTGCCTTGCGCTGGATGCGACTCGGATGGCGCTGGCTATCGGTGTTCATCCTACATGTATGCCTATTCCCACCTCGCCCGATCCTGCAACTTTTCGCACAGATCTCGACCCGCTCCGACCAGAACCCCGTGTCTCCCCGGGGAACCGCGCGGGAGATCCCAAGGTTGACGCCGCGCCGCGTCGGCGCAGCGATGTGTCCACTGCGTGTGCGAGCGCCGCCCGGAGCCTCGCCGACGAGCCGCCCGAGCAGGCGTTGACCGCGATCACCGGCTCAAACTCGCCCTCGACATCCGCACCGGGCTGGCTCCAAGAAAGTTCGAGCGGTGTGCCTTCCGGAGTGAAGAGAGCGATACGATTCGGCGTCTACGGCTCCGGACTGAGCCCTACCCCATGCGAATTTCGACGCGAATCCCCCTCATCGCCGGCCTCCCCCTCCTCCTTGTTGGTGCGCTGGTGCTGCCCGGATGCAACCAGGACGAGGGACCTGGCTCGGTCGTCGTTCCCTTCCGCCTCGGGCCTCTTGGCGAGAGCTGCACGGATGCCGAGGTGGTGAGCGTTCGCGTCACGGTCGGCGATCCCGAGGGCATGAACTTCCACGTCAATGACGAGATCTGTGCCGCAGGCGAGGTGCGCGTCGATGATATCGCCCCAGGCACCTACCCCTTCCTTGTCGAAGCACTCGATGCAGACGGCGTCACCGTGCTCGATAACCTCGGCGACTCCGCGAGCGAGCGAAAGGTGCGTGTGCTTGGAGACGGCGCGACCAAGACCGTTGAGGAGGTCGTCCTGACGGATTCTCCCGCCAAGCTCCTCGTCCGGTGGGACTTCCAGTTTGTCGACTGTGCGACCGCGGGTATCGATCGCTTCCAGATCTTTGCGCTGACACAGGGTGGTACCTCGCAGCTTGAGGAAGCGGAGATCGATTGCGATGCATCGCCGATCGACACCAGCGGCTACCGACTGTTCGAGGATCCCAATCGCCTCGTCAATGGTGCCTCGATTGCCGAAGTTGCCGTCATTCCAAAGAATGCCGCGGGCGACACGGTCGGCGCCCCGGTTGAATTTGCGTTCACACCGCCCGGCCGCGGCCGCGAGCTCAAGTTCACGTTGACGTGCGATGGCGGCGGCTGCGACGGCGGACCCGATCCCGACTGATGTGCCGTTGCGCCCCGCGGCCCCCAAGGCCCCGAGGCCGAGACGATGAGGCGCGGAGCGACTTCGCGGTTCCCTCGGTGAAACTTCGGTGGGGTGACCCCGGGAAAATCCCGTCGCCGAGGTAGGCAGAACGACCACCACAAGGCAGCGGCTCCGAGCGATGATGCGCGGGGCCGCTCGGCCTTTGGGCCTCGCACGATGTTCCATGCGTTTGGGGCACGCGAGCCGAGCGTGATTTTGGGTCACTGTCGCGGGGGAGAGCGAGAGCCCGTCGATTTCGCTGGCGTGATCCGGCGCGACGCTGATAAGGTTGCATCAGGTCATCGCGCGGGCATACGCGCGAACGGCCCTATAACCCGCTTCGATCGCCCGTGGTGGTCACTTTCGCGCGGGCCTTATCTTGATCCTTGTTGATTCCGTGCGCGGTGCAATATGCCCGCGCCTACGCGGTTCTACGCACTCACCGAGTCGGCTCCACGCCGATCCGCGCGCGTCGCAATTCGGAGGCTCTCGCGCCCCGAGCCCTGCTGAATCTCAACCCATCGCTTGCATACCTTCCCCATTCCCAGATCCCCAGTCCCCCGGCCGGAGGCCCATGCACTACAGCCAGCTGCCCGCTGACATCGTCGAGCACAAAGACGGTCCCGATGCGCCGCTTGAGCTGCGCGCGCAAGGCTTTCTGACCGCGGAGATCACCGGCGCGTGCATCCAACGACTGCACGATCGCGCGAAGTCGCCGACCAGTGGCGCAGGGCTCGATGACGCCGTGCTCATCGATCTGCGCGACGCGGTCGGCTACGAGTCGCAGGTACCGGGTATGGTCGCGGCCTGGTTTGGTGCCGCGCACCTCCTTGGGGTACGGCGAATTGCGATGGTCGCCAACTCGTCGGTCCTGCGCACCGCGCTGGCCACACTCAGCGGTGGCCCTACCCCGGTCCGTTGTTTTCCGACGCACACCGCTGCGCTGCGCTGGCTTGCGTCGGAGCGAGCCGAGCCGACACACGAGCTCCCTGCGCAATCAAGCGGCTTGAGCACGCCGATGCATCTGGACGCTTGATCCACCGCGCTAGGTGCAGCTCGGCACGTGAATGATCTGTACTTGAGTTCCGCTGGGATCGAGCAGGTAAAACGAGGTCGCGCCGTCACGATGCAGTCGTGGCGCGGCGAGGATCTCGATACCCAGCGCGTCCGCATGGCGCAGCAAATAGCGGTGCCACGCGTGGACGGTATCCGCATCGGCGACGAAGAAACCGAGGTGGTCGAGCCGCCCCATTCCTTTGGCCAGCGTCTGCTGCGCCCGGTGCAACGCCAAGTTGTCCTTGCCCGAGGTCAGGTAGACGTTGTCGTCGTCGGGCTGCCAGTCAAGCCGCATGCCCAGACCCTCCCGATAGAACGCAACGGTCGCCCCGAAGCGCGCCGGCTCGATCCACAGCGCGAGGTGGCGGAGGCCCAGCATCGCAGGCCGCTGCGTGGACTCAGGCTCAGACATGGCCTTCCACATGGCTCCGTCCCGCCGCGACCCGCAGCTTGGTCCAAGGGGTCAGGTACGAGACCTGTGAGTTGCGGCCCTCTGGCGGTCGGTGCACGAAACCAATGTAGCAAAGCGTCGCCGCGTGTGATACTCGCACTCCGTCATGCGTGGTCCTCGTCCGATCGTGATGTTGTTGCTCTGCTCATCGCTCGCCGGCGCGCTTACGGCGTGTGCCCCTAACACCGCGGCCGAAGAGGCCCCCACGCCGGAGCTGATCAAGTCCAAGCTCGATCAGGCCGACAGCCAGCGCAAGCAAAACAAGCTCGCGGATGCGCAGGAGATCTACGAGTGGGCGCTCAAGACCGACGCGACCAACGGCCGCGCGGCGGCCGGCCTCGCGATGGTCTACTACGACAAGTCGGATCTCGACTCGGCCCTCAAGTTCGCCAAGCAAGGTGCGGACAACGCCGGCAAGGACGCCGGACCCCACATGATCTACGGCGACGTGCTCTCCAAAGTTGGCAAGCACGCGGAGGCAGCGGCCGCCTACGCCAAGGCCGCAGAGCTCGCGCCAGAGGATGCCCCGATCGCGATGCGCTACGGCACCGCGCTCCTCGCCTCGGGCGACGCCGCCAAGGCCGAGACGGTCCTGATCAAGGCCGCTGAGCTCGATCCCGAGATGCAGTACGTCTACGCCGAACTCGGCGACGCCCTGCGTGCTCAGGAAAAGCTCGACGAGGCACTGCGCACGTACATGAAGGCGCAAGCGCTCTACAAGAGTGACAAGAAGGCCCACGCTGGCGCCGCGCTCGTGTCCGAGAAGCAAGGCAAGTCCGAGAGTTCGATGGACCAGTGGTCCG
>CAZVEM010000030.1:20099-29011 GCA_964626165.1 uncultured Nannocystaceae bacterium | reverse complement strand
GAATGGTCCTGGCCTGGTCGGCGATGGCGCGCGTGATCGCCTGGCGAATCCACCACGTCGCGTAGGTGCTGAACTTGTAGCCGCGCTGGTACTCGAACTTGTCCACGGCCTTCATCAGGCCGATGTTCCCCTCTTGGATGAGATCGAGGAACTGTAGCCCGCGGTTGGTGTACTTCTTCGCGATCGAGACCACGAGGCGGAGGTTGGCTTCAACCAGCTCGGTCTTTGCTCGCTCGGCCATCTTGCGTGCGGCCGCGAGTTCGTCTTGCAGCGCGATCAAGGCCTCCACAGTCAGCTCGGTCTCTTGCTCGATCTGGCGGATGCGCTTGGTGGCCAGCTTTAGGCGCGCCTCAAGCTCATGGAGCTCATTGGGGTGCAGTCCGAGTTTACGTCCCAGTCGCCATTCCTCTTCTTCGCTGGTTCGAAGATCGCGAAACAGCTCATGCAGTGCGTCCGCCGGCATGCCGGCACGGCGCTCGCACTGTTGGACATCACGCTCCGCTCGCGCGATGCCGTCGACGATCTCCAGGAGGCCTTGGACCATCTCATCGATCGCCTTGCGGTGGAGGAACATCCCGCGAATCGCTGCCTCGACGCCCTCACGCGCTTTTCGCTTGCTCTCTGCGACCCGCGCGGGATCGGCCGTACCCGATGCGGCGTCCTGGGCGGCGTGCTCAAGCTCGCGCGCGTGCCGGCGGACGCGCTCGATCTGCTTGCTCATCCCCTCAAGGGCGGCTTCCGCGGTCAGCGGGAGTTCCTCACCCGCGGTGGCGGTTGCCTCCAGCGACATGTCGCGAAGTTGGACGCCCGCGTCCTCCGGGGGGGTCGCCACGACGAGGTATTCGCGAACGCGGGCGGTGCCTCGCCGCAGGCGCTCATGGAGGTCGAGCACGTAGGGGATCGCGACCGGCGATGCCAAAACGATCGCGAGCACGCGCTGTTCGCCTTGCTCGATGCGTCGTGCGATCTCGACCTCACCTTCACGGGTGAGCAACGAGACCGCGCCCATCTTGCGCAGGTACATCCGCACGGGATCCGCCGATCGCGGTGCCTCGTCATCTTCGTCGCGCGCCGCGGCCACTCGCGGCCTTGCGGCATTGGACTGTGCCTCGGCGAATGCGATACCTGCGGCCTGAAACTGCTGCCGCCAGCCGCGGAGCTGTTCCGGAGTCAGCAGTTCGGGCGGAACTTTCTGCCCCAGCTCTTCTATCGTGATGCGTCCACGCTCTTTGGCCCAGTTGAGAACCTCCGCGCGGAGCTTTCGAAGCTGCTGGGGGCGATCAGGCTCGGTGGTTTCCGTCATCAAGTCGTCCTTCGTAAGTGGGGCCGCATGGTGACCCGTCGTAGTTTCAAGATTAGAGGTCCGAGTCCAGAGGCGATTCGGAGTCCGAGCTGGGGACACGCTCGGGTGAGCGGGCGGGAGCGCTGGGTTGCGGGAGGTCGCGGCCGGTTGCCAGTGCCTCCCGATAGTTGGCCTGCTCGCGGCGCATCTCGATCTTTGCACGTTGCAGCGCGCGAGCAAGTTCTGCGTCGCCGCGAGCCATCGCACGGGCAAAATCTCGGTCGGAGACCGCAATCTCTTGCTCGAGCTCCTCGATGCGGCACTGCGCGAGCCCTTCGGCCAGGGAACGCTCGGGATCGTCGACGTTGCCGTATCGACCCGAGAAGATCTCATCGTTAATCAGGCGCTGGGCCGCGACTGGCACCAGTTCCAGCAGCTCGCCGAGCCCCGCCTCCTCCAGGTCGCCCCGAGCCGCACCGTCGAGAATGCGGGCAGCAATGGGGTGGAGTCGCGAATCTCGGATGTGCTCCAACACGTCAACCTCACGGGCGGCGCTTGCGAGATGCGGCAGATCCACGAGCAGTGCGACAATTGCCGCCTGTCCCGGCGGCAGCGGGGCCGTCGGATCCGTCGCGGACGAGTGTGACACACCTGCACGGCCTGCGCCCGCGGGGACATCTCGGGGCGTCGCGCGGCCGTGTCGGGTGTCGGTTCGACGCTGCGCCTCATCGCGATCCGCTCCGTGGCCACGGTCCGCGGTCGCGGGTGCGGCGGGGCGTGCAGCCGCGGACACACCTTGTGTGGGTCTGTTTCCCTCGGCGGGTCTTCCTCCTTGCGAAGGCGCCAACGTGTCCCAGTTGGGCGGCTCGCCGTCGTCTGGATCCATCGCGACCTCAAGTCCCTCAACGTCCACGTGGGGGCTCGTCTCACGTCTCGGCGGGGCAGATGGACGTGCGCGTTGTTGGTCTGCGGCAGCCGCGTCCCTCGGCCGCGTGCGCTCGTCTCGACGCGACGGCGATGGCGGTGCCGATGCGGATCTTCGCGCGGTCGCGTTGGTCCCGGCGTCTGGGCCGCGGCCTGAGACCTGAGCCTGGCGCAAAGCTTCGCGAATGCGGCCCGCGGGGAGCTCGAGCATGCGCGCAGCGAGTCCGATGTAGTCGTCGCGCGCGAGATCGTCTTTGATGTGCCGCAGCAGCCCGACAAGCCCACGCAGCGCGGCACTGCGACTCTCAAAGGATTCGAGCGCGCCAGCGTTGACCATTCGCTGCAACAGCCAGCGGATGCCCGGCTGCGGGGCCTCGAGCAGGTTGGCGAGTCGCGTTGGATCTGCCGAGTCCGGATCCTCGCCGTCCTCAAGCTGGACGACGCGGACCTCAAGCCCCTCTGCGAGCAAGATGCCGAGTGCGTCTCGCATCGCCTTCGCGCCCGCCCGATCGCCGTCAAAGCAAAGAACCACGGTGTCACAGAAGCGCGCGAGCTGCTTGCATTGGTCTGCCGTGAGCGCGGTGCCCAGCGGTGCAACGCACTCTTCGAATCCGCGCGCGTGCATGCGCACGACGTCGACATTGCCCTCCACCAGGATGGTGCGGCGCCGTCTCCGAATCATCGGCCCGGCCAGATCAAGCCCATAAAGGCTGCGGCTCTTCTGGTAGAGCGCGGACTCCGGTGAGTTCATGTACTTGGGCGGCGGATCGCCGCTGCTCTCGATGTGCGCCGGGAGAATGCGACCCGAGAATCCGATGATCGTGCCGCCCGGTCTCGCAATCGGAAACATCAAGCGTCCGCGGAATCGATCGTAGAAGGACGAAGTGCGCTCGCTCTTGGCGACCAATCCCAGCGCCTCTGCCAGCTCGATCGATCCACCGGAGCGCTTGAGGTGTTCGTACAGGCTGTCCCAGCCAGCCTCAGTGGGCGCGGGTGCGTAGCCCAGGCGGAAGGATGCCGCGATCTCGGAGCTGATGCCCCGGTCCGAAAGATACTCGCGACCGGCCTCACCGACCTTCTCGCTCACCAGAATGTGCTGCCAATGCTGCATGGCCAACTGGTTGAGGCGAGCGCCCTCTTCCCGCTCACGCTGGGCCGGATCGCTGGCCGCGACCGAACGACGACCTCGCGTCAGCTCGATGCCGGTCGCTTCACCGAGCCGGTAGACCGCCTCGAGGAAGGAGATGCCCTCGATCTTCTCGACGAACTTGATCGCGTCGCCGTACTCACCACAGCCAAAGCACTTAAAGCTCTTGCGCTGCACGTCGACGTAGAAACTCGGGGTCTTCTCGCCGTGGAAGGGGCAAAGCCCTTTGAACTGGCGCGCGCCCGAAGGCCGCAAGGTCACGTAGCGGCCAACGATCTCATCGATCGCTACACGCTCGCGGAGCTCTTGCAGCTTTTCGTCGGGGATCATGCGAGACGGTGCAGACGACCACGAACGTCGCCAGGGATTGTGCATCACGGGGGCCCCCCGCGCCCGCCTGGACCGAGGCATCGGCCGCAGGTGCCGCTGGCACCCGCAAGAGCGGCGCGTTGCCCCGACTGACCGCGGCGGCCCTGTGCGCGCGGGCGGGATGACCGCGGCAACACTGATTTCGTCGATTTCTTGCGGGTGGGGCAGGGGGCGTGCCACGCGGTGCATATGCACGCCGCTCTTGGATCCTCGCACCCTGATGCAGCCTCGCGAGCGGACGACGCCGCGGAGGCTCCGGCGGTCGCTGCTGCAGCGTCCACGGTCGCGCCCGCGAGCGACCGACGCGCGAGCGGCCGGCGCGGCCGGGCCCGCGATCGGCTCATGGACCGTCCCTTCCAGTCGAGCGCTACGGCGCAGGGCCATGAGGGCGATCACAATATCGAGAACCTGATTCTGTTCATCGATGACGACCTCCGCGAGACCGCGCTCGCGATCGAACGGATCGAGGGCTACCTCTCTGGAACATTGCGCCTTCTGGACGTGGAGCGTCTCTCTGCCGAGGACATCGCCGCCCATGCGCTGTCTCCCGAGGTCATGGACAACGTCGACGCACTCGGCGAGATGCTTGAGAGCTTGCGCCGCCGTCTAGCCCGACTTGCCGCGCGAGTTCGCTAGCGGGCGCAGAAGGTGCCTTGCCCATGGCCTTGCGATATGGTGGGCGAGGGCGGGCACCGTGACGCAAGGCATGGAACACGACGAGCGACCGATGCCGCCGTCGAAGGACGAGCACTCGCGCGAGTCGGCCGCCGCCCAAGAGCGCGGCGCGACACCGGCGACGGCAGCGGACTCGGGCAAGCTGGCGGGCCAGGCCGTTCTGATCACGCTCGGTCTCTATCTTGGATACGGCATCGCCGAGCGGCTCAGCCCGTGGAGCGTGGGCTTCCTCCTCGTCATCGCCTTTTACGTCCTGCCCGGCTTCGCGCTCCGTCATCAACCGCAGGTCGCCGCGCGCTGGGGGATCGAAATCGACGCGGTGCTACCGCGCTGGTCCGCCTCGGCGGCAGGGATGGCCGGCATCGCGATGCTTGTCGTGTTCCCGCCGTTTCTGTTGCTGACGTGGTGGTTTTTCGCCGACACCTGCAGCCCAGAACCCTTCGCGCTCCGACTGCTCTCACGAGCGGAGTCCCTCACACCGTTTGCGGGCACGCTGGAGCATTTCTTCGCGCGGCTCTGTACGCGCCACAGCGGCGCGTTCTTTCCAACGACCATTCGCGTACCCGCATCCTGGCTTGAGTACGGCGGGCTCGCGGCGCTCTATTGGATCGCCATCGAGGTCTTCATCGTGGCGCTGCCAGAGGAAGTCTTTCATCGCTCGTATCTAATGAGCGCGCTTGAGGAACGCTGGCCTCCGACCACGAATGTCTTCGGCGTGCCCTTCGGCTGGGCCGCGATTGCCTCGAGCGCGATCTTCGCTGCGGGACACCTCGTCAGCGACGCGCGGACGGATCGACTCGCGACCTTTTTTCCGGCGTTGCTGTTCGCGTGGCTCTGGAAACGCAGCGGCAGCGTCTGGGCACCAGCGCTCGTGCACGCCGGGGCGAACCTATTGATGCAGGTCGTGCTCGCCAGTACATTCGCGCCCTAATGGCGCTTGCGCCTGTGCCTGCATGCCGGACCGAGTCGCAGCCTTCTTCGACGTTGACCACACGCTGATCGAGATCAACTCGGCCAGAGCATGGCTCAAGCACCTATGGGAGACGGGGCAGATCTCCGCCCTCGGTGTCTTGCGCTCGTTTTGGTGGCTTGCGCTCTATCGGGTTGGCCGACTCGACTACGACTCGATGACCAAGGTCCTCATGAAGGACTATGCCGGCCGCTCCGTCGCCGAGCTTGAGGCGGAAGTCGGGAGCTGGTTTCAGACCGCCATCGTGCCCACGATCTGTGTGCAGGCCCGCACCGCGCTTGAAGAGCACCGGGCCAAGGGACACATCCTGGTCCTTTTGACCTCGGGCACGACCTTCTCCATTCGGCCGCTCCAGCGCCTGCTTGGCCTTGAGCACGCTCTGTGTACCGAGCTTGAGGAGCGAGACGGCCGGCTCACAGGGCAGTGCGTCGGTATCGCGTGCTATGGGGCAGGCAAGGTCACGCACGCGGAGCGCTTTGCGGCGCAGCACGACATTGACCTCTCGCGGTCGTACTTTTACACCGACAGCATCTCGGATCTTCCGATGCTCGAACGCGTCGGCGAGCCGCGTGTGATCAATCCCGACCGCATCCTTGCTCGCATGGCTCAAAGTCGCGGCTGGGGTATACAGCGGTGGAGTGCGGCAGGATGACGGAGACAATGGTGAGCGAGAGCGCTGTTGTGCAAGAGACCGCCGCATTCTGGTCGCAGGCGAAAGCCCACCTGGCACTCGCGCTCGCCGAGGACCTCGCGTCCGGTGATCTGACTGCGCGCTGCACGGTCCCTGCCGATCTGCAGATGGAGGGGCGCCTGCTCGCCAAGCAGGACCTCCGCATGTGCGGTCTACCGCTGATTTCAGCCGTGCTGGCGCAGCTCGATCCAAGCGCCGTCGCGACGCTTCATCGCGCGGATGGTGAGGACATTTCTGCCGGCGAGGTCGTCGCAACCATCCGCGGCTCCGCGCGCTCATTGCTCGCGGCCGAGCGCACCATCCTCAACTATCTCCAGCGGCTCTCAGGGATCGCGACGCTGGCGCGAGGCTACGTGCGCGCGGCCGAGGGCAAGCTGAGAATCACGGACACGCGCAAGACCACGCCGGGTTTGCGTATGCTTGAGCGCTACGCGGTTCGTTGTGGCGGCGCGTTCAATCATCGCAACGATCTTGGGAGCGCGGTCCTGATCAAGGAGAACCACATTCGATGCGCAGGTTCCGTGGGGGCGGCCGTCCGCGCCGCTCGTCGGCTGGCGCCGCACGGTTCAAAGATCGAGTGCGAAGTCACCAACCTCCACGAGTTGGGGCAGGCTCTGGATGCAGGGGCAGACGTGATCATGCTCGACAACTTCTCGGATGATCTCGCGCGCGAGGCGGTCGCGATCACTTCGGGCCGTGCGATCCTTGAGCTCTCGGGCGGGATCACCCTCGAGCGCATCGCAGCTTTGGTCGACTCAGGGGTGGGTGTCATCAGCGTTGGCGCCCTCACGCACAGCGCTCCGGCGGTTGATCTGTCGCTCAAGCTCTTCGCCATCGGCTAGGCGGTCTTGCTAGGCCGCCCAACTACTCGGTCGCGGAGTCTCCATGAACGACCCACTCGATCCACGCAGCGGTCGCGATGAGTTCGACGCTGGGGCTCGACTCGCAGATCGCCTGGAGTCGGGGCAAGCGTGGGAATCGGGGCCACGGGCGGGTGACCCCCGATTCCATGAGCACCACGCGCTCTTGGGTTCCACCAATGACCGCGCACTGCAGTGGCTTAGCGAGGGCGCTCCGCACGGCGCGGTGGTGACCTGCGATCGTCAGGATGCGGGACGTGGCCGTCTCGGGAGGAGCTGGCAAAGCAGCGACGGACTCGACCTGGCGATGACCATGATTCTGCGTCCTTCGCTGGCGCCGCATGGTGTGGGCGCACTTGGCCTTGCGGTTGCACTCGGGGTACGGGAAGGCATTGTCCAGGCACTCCATCGCGCGTCTCATGAGGTGTTGCACGCGCGAAGATGGCCGCATGAAAGCGCGCCTGACGACGAGCACAGTGGCGTGAATCCGGTGGAGTCACGCCTACCCGAAGCTCAGGACGCCGCGCTCCGCCGCGCCGTCGCGATGCGCGAGGCCACGATCGAGATCAAGTGGCCTAACGACTTGTTGCTTAGGCAGCGCAAACTTGCGGGCATTCTCTGCGAGGCGCGCTGGCAGAGTGGACGAGGCGAGTTCTTGGTCGGTGTCGGGGTCAACGTTGGCTCGACGATCTTTCCGTCGAGCCTCACGCAGCACGCGACGAGCCTCGCCCTAGAGTTTGGCGACGCTCGACCGTCAAGGGCGCTCGTCCTGCGTCGAATTGTCCCCGCGATCGAGACCTGGACCGCTGCATTCTTCGCGGGCGGCTTCTCGGCGATTCGAAGCCACTACGAGCAAGCGTGCCCCATGCTCGGACGGACGATTCAGGTGTCGACCGGACGTCCGACTGGCGAGTCTCGGGCGGCGGATGCAACCGCGATGCAAGGGGAATCAGATCGGCGCCGTGTCATCGCACGCGGCTTTGCCGACGACGGTGCGCTGCTCATCGCTGAGAGCCACGATGCAGCGCCGGAGCGCTGGGAGTCCGGCGATGTTTGGCTCGTGCCCCCCGGGGACTCTGGCTGAGGAGAGAGCCGCCACCGTCGCGGCGCGGACGGTATCGCGCACGGTGAGCCTCGGGATCAACCTTCAGCGCGTTGGAGCGGCGACGGTGCTCGCGCAGGCGCTCAAGTCGTGCCAGCATCGCGCCTTCATGGAGTCCGGCGGTCTCATCACCCAACGAAGGTTCTGGCCGTTCTTCTGGGTCTCTTTCCTGACCTCGTTCAACGACAACGTCTTTAAGCAGGCGTTGGTCGTCCTTGTTGCCGCGAAGTCCCTCTCGCTGGCGGGACTCTCGTCGGAGACCGTCCAGCTCCTCGCGCCCGCGATCATCATTCTTCCCTTCGTGCTCGCGTCGGCGACTGCCGGTCAGCTCTCCGACCGGCAGCCAAAGGCGATCACGATCCGCTGGGTCAAGATCGCGGAGTTTCCCGTGATGCTGCTCGGCGCGTTTGGCCTGATTACCGAGAACACGGGGATCATGCTCGCCACACTGTTCTTGACCGGCCTCCAGTCCACCTTCTTTGGGCCGGCGAAGTACAGTTTCCTTCCCGAGGTCCTCGGTGACGACGAGCTTGTCGGCGGCAACGGTCTGGTGGAGATGGGCACGTTCTTGTCCGTGCTCTCCGGTACGATTCTCGGAGGGATTCTCGCCACGGTGCCCGAAATTGGAGCCTACCTGGCGGGCGGTGCTTGCCTGCTGATAGCGGCCACGGGGATCGTGTGCGCCTACATCGTGCCCGTCGGTAAGGCCGCCGCACCGGATCTCAAGGTGCGACTCAACCCGATTACGCCCAACATCGAGATCTTGCGCGAGACCGCGCGCGATCGCTCGGTGTTTCTCTCGGTGCTCGGTCTCTCCTGGTTCTGGCTGTTTGGCGCGGCCTTCCTCGCGCTTGTGCCGCCCTACGTCAAGGACGTGCTGTGGGCCGACCCG
>CAZVEM010000030.1:5356-20089 GCA_964626165.1 uncultured Nannocystaceae bacterium | reverse complement strand
TGTCGCGCTCTTTTCGGTCGGTGTTGGTGTCGGCTCGGTGCTTTGCGAGCGACTCGGGCAGGGGCAGCTTGAGCTTGGTCTGGTGCCCTTTGGCAGCTTCGGCATGAGCCTGTTCGCGCTTGATCTCGCGTTGGTCGGATCCCCCGCGCTCATGCCTGGGCTGAGCTGGACGGAGTTTCTCGCCACCGGATCGGGTATCCGGATCTCGATCGATCTGACCTTGCTCGCGATGTTCGGTGGATTTTTTACCGTGCCGCTCTACACGGTGATCCAGCAACGCTCCGACGACAGCACGCGCTCGCGTGTGATCGCAGGCAACAACCTCATCAACTCGGTGTTCATCGTCGCATCGGCAGGCCTGTTAATCGGTCTGCGTGGCGCCGGCGTTTCGATCCCGGCGATCTTTGCGATCTTGGCGGCTGCCAATCTGATCGTCGGACTCTATATCTACCATTTGCTGCCTGAGTTCCTGCTGCGCTTCGTTGGTTGGATGCTTTGCCGCGTCATGTACCGCATGCGCGTCGAGAATCGGGATGCCATTCCCGCTCAAGGGGCAGCGCTGTTGGTGGCGAACCACGTGACCTATCTCGACTTCCTGTTCATTGCGAGCGCGAGTCGAAGGCCCGTCCGTTTCGTGATGTGGTACGAGTTTCTTCGGACGCCACTTGTGGGCTGGGTGTTTCGCGGCGCCAAGGTGATCCCGATTGCGCCGCAGAAGCATGATCCGGTGATCCTCCAAGCGGCGTACGACTCGATCGATGAGGCGCTGCGCAACGGTGAGCTGGTCTGCATCTTCCCCGAAGGTGGGCTGACCTGGGATGGTGGTCTGATGCCTTTCAAGCCTGGCCTTGAAGGGATCGTGGAGCGCAACCAAGTCGACGTCGTCCCCATCGCACTCAAGGGCCTCTGGGGCTCATTCTTCAGCCGCTTTGGCGGCGCGGCGATGCGTCGGCCCTTCCGTCGATTCCGCAGCAAGATCGAATTGGTGGTGGGGACGCCCGTCGCGGCGACGGAAGTCACGGCGAAGGGCTGCGAGGAGACCGTCGCCACACTTGGTTCCTTCGAGCGCACCCGAGTCTCGGGCCCGCCAGATCCGAAGTCCCCGCCACCCGGCTAGCAGGCTGTCTACGACCCGCGTGGCGCAGGGGCGCGCGCGGTCCTACGCCAGCCTGCTCGCAGTCTGCCGGGATGCGCGAACCATAGGGTGAGGACACCCGACCGGACCGAGCGTCGGAGTCAGATGGATCACAGGGGAGCGCGCTTGCGGCATCCGCCGACACCCTTAACCGCGCCGACGAGGTCCCTCGTCGATGCACCAGGTTTCACTTCGTGACAGCACCCATGTGCGAAGCGCATCGAGATCGGATCTGCGCTGTGCGTCCCGGGTCCGTCCCGGCACGTGGATGGTGAAGCGACCATCGCCGACCAGCTCGATGACGTAGCGCCGACCGTCGACGCTTAGATAGCCGCCGCGCCCTTCATGATGGACTTGGATCGGATCGTCGTTCGGCATGCCGGGAACTCCACGTACGCAGCTGGGCAGCGCTCGCTCGCTGCGATGGCCTCCCAAGATAGTCGATGCAGGCGCTGACGCGATCGAGGCGAGATGGGCGCAAGGTGACCTGCGGGCGCCTCGATGCGGGGTACGTGGCCTGCTTGCGAGGGCTCCGGGCCGCTGCTACGGAGGCGTCCGTGCTGATCCGCGAGCGAATGGCCCACAAGCGGCCCGTGTTTAGCTTCGAGTTCTTCCCCCCCAAGAACCCCGATGGCGAGGCGATCTTGTGGCGCAGCCTGCGGCAGCTTGCGCCCCTTGAGCCTGATTTTGTGTCCGTCACCTACGGCGCTGGCGGGAGTACCCGAGAGCGGAGCATTGAGTGGGTTGCCCGGATCAAGCAAGAGGTGGGGATCGAGCCGATGATGCATCTCACCTGTGTCGGCGCGACGCGGGATGAGATCGCCCGGATTCTGGATCGACTCGGAGAGCTCGACATTCGCAACGTGCTCGCGCTCCGCGGTGATCCACCCAAGGGCGCGACGAGCTTTGAAGCCACACAAGACGGCTTCGCGACCGCAGCAGAGTTGGTGGCCTTCATTCGAAGCCGCGGCGATTTTTGCATCGGTGCAGCGTGCTACCCCGAAAAGCATCCGGAGTCGCCGAGCGCGGACCAGGATCTTCGCGCGCTCAAGCAGAAGGTCGACGCCGGATGTGACTTTCTCGTCAGCCAGCTCTTCTTTGATAACGGCCGCTTCCTCGACTTCAGCGCGCGCGCGCGCGGCCTGGGCATTGAGCTGCCGATCCTTGCTGGGATCATGCCGGTCACAAATGTCGCGCAGATCAAGCGCTTCACCGCGCTGTGCGGCGCGAGTCTTCCTGACGTTCTTCTCACCCGCCTGGCCGAGCTCGAAGACGACCCATTCGAGGTGTTCTGGACAGGGGTCACCTACGCCGCGCATCAGTGCCGTGATCTCTTAGAGCAGCACGGCGGTCATCCCTTTGATCGTGTGCCACACAGCGTGGCCGGCATTCACTTCTACACGCTCAACCGATCCCCTGCGACGAGAGCGATCTTCGAAATCCTGCGCCTGAGTCGTGCCGCGCACTGATCGCCGTGATGGCGGCCGCTCTCCATCGTCGCCGCCTGCGGTACGCGTGGCCTCACCAATGAAGCGGGCGCGGACGTGATCGGCACTCGCGCTCGCGATGTGCGAATTTGAGCGGTGTGCTGATGTGCCGACGCGTGGGTATTTGGGAGTGCAGCCAATCATGGGTGAGGGCGTCACGGCCCGACGAGCGGCGTTCTTGGCCGCATGCGGGCGTTTCCGCGCTCAATCTGCTCTGGCTCGCGTCGGTGCAATTTTCCTTTGTGAACTTCTGCGATGCGCGACTACGCGATGAAATTGATGTGAGGATGCGGCATGTACAAACTCCCGCGTTCCCTCGTCCTCATTGGACTCGGACTCACCTTCGTCGGCACGCTGCCAGCGTGTGGTGACGACGGCGGTTCCACGGACTCCGCCGGTGACGGCGACGGCGACGGTGACGGCGACGGGGATGGAGACGGCGATGGTGACGGCGACGGCGACGGCGACGGTGACGGCGACGGCGACGGCGATGGCGATGGCGATGGTGACGGCGACGGTGACGGCGATGGCGACGGCGATGGCGACGGCGACGGCGATGGCGATGGGGATGGGGATGGCGATGGCGACGGCGACGGCGACGGCGATGGCGATGGTGACGGTGATGGCGACGGTGACGGTGATGGCGACGGCGATGGGGATGGCGACCTGTGTGGTAACGGCACGGTCGACATGGGCGAGATCTGCGACGATGGCGTGAACGACAACTCCTATGGAGGCTGCGCGACTGACTGCCTTGCGCTCGGTCCCTATTGCGGCGATCAGGCCGTGCAGGCCGGTGAAGGCGAGGAGTGCGATGACGGCGAAGCCGGCAATGACGACGGCTGCATGAACAACTGCAAGATTCCGATCAGCTGCCTCGACATCCTGACCCAGTACAACAACTCGGCGAGCGGCATCTATGAGCTGGATCCCGACAAGGATGGGAACGTCGCGGCCTTCGACGCCTACTGCGACATGGAAACCGACGGTGGAGGCTGGACCCTTGCCATGCGCTTCGCGTCGACGGGCAGCACGTTCCACTTCTATAATGCGGTCTGGGAGACCTCGAACGTGGTCAACGCGCTTGAACTGTCGCCCACAGCGACGACGGACGGCAAGTTCGACTCCTACAACTACGTCGACGGAGGCGAGATTCGCGGCTGCCTGCGTCACCCGATGACCAGTGTCTATGGCTGCAAGTCTTACGATCTTCCGGCCGCAGACAACTCACTCCTTGATGTGTTCTCGACGATTGAGCCTGGCTCGGTTGAGAACAACAAGGGCTACTACTTCATGGAGACCAACGCAGAGAAGGAAGAGTGGTTGACCATCCAAGGACGTACACTTGCGGATTCAAGCGTGAGCAACAGCGCGAACTATCGAGCGACCGCGATCAACATGGACGATGACTTGTCTTGCTACGACGCGAAGGTGCGCTTTGGTCTTGGCCTTAACAACGAGGGCAACATCAACACGCTCAACGACACGGCCGGCTTTGGTGCGCAGTCCTACTTCACGTCCAATTGTGATCTTGAAGGTCAAGACTCCGGGTGGAAGGTCGGCGCGGGCATGGCAGCGGCCGGCACCATCTACCAAGTCGCCGGGCAGATCTGGGTGCGCTAGCAGGCCGCGACGGCGCGCTTGGTAGCGTTCGCTGATTCGGCGGGCAGGCGGGGCCACTTGGCCTGCGCCTGCCCGTTTTCTGGTGGCGAATCTCTGGCCTGGTGCGGCGAGGTACACCGTGGTTGGCGACTGTCGAGGGCCTTAGCCAAGGCGCGTGCCGCTGCTCGCGAAGAGTCGTAGCAAGAGCGTCCATGCGATCGCGACCACGCCGGCGCTCACGCTGCCCAACTCGGGCGAGGTCCAGCCTCGGACGATCGCAGCCGCGAAGAGAGCCGGGACGATCAGGTGGTAGAGCGCAGTGATCGTGCGTAAGTGGTTCTCCGCGCGTCCGAGCTCGCGGACGTGACGGAGGACTCGGACGTAGGCGGCAAGGCCACGTCCGCGGACGTGAGCGCAGGGGCGGGTGCCTGTCTCGATGCGGAGGTGCCCGTGGCACAGGACCATGTCCGCAACGTCATGGGCAGGATCTTCCGTGTCGTGTAGCGCAACGCTCGCGACGAACTCGCCAGCCTCGCGCGCGGAGCGAATGACGTCGACGCCGGTCTGGGGGCCGAGGTCGGGCACGACTTCGAGTGTTCGAAATTCGCGTGCGAGGTCTGCAAGCGCTTTGCTGTCGTCGCGCGAGAGTAGGGTGAGACGAGCACCGACGAGGCGAAGCGCGCGGAGGTCAGCTTTGGCACGAGGTCGAATGGCATCACGGGTTGCGAGCGCACCAATGCAGTCGCCGTCCTGCGCCAGGTAGGTGAGCGACTCGGAGCGCCTGAGACGATCGTCGATGCGCCGCTGGATCTTGGCGAGCCCATCGAGCTTGATGTTGTTACGGCGCATCGCGGCGAGGGTGCCGAGCAAGACCTGGCGGCCTTCGACTTCGCCGTGAATGCAGTCGACCTCGCGTCGGCGCTCGAGAACGCGTGGGAGTTCCAGCCGACCCGAACGCGCGGTCGCGACCAGGCAGCGTGAGATCGGATCGTCGGCGCCCATCGCCAGCGCACCCGCAATTCGCATCAGATCGCTCGCAGGACGCGAGGCGGCAACCTCATAGCCCACGAAGTGCGGCGCTCCTTCGCGCAGGAGTGAGCTCTCGCGGGCAACCAGCATCGAGACCTTACCGAGTTGAACGCTGGCATTCTCGCGCTCAAATACCAGACCGATCGCAGCCGCTTGTTCGGCGGCTCGCTCCTTGAGGCGCCACACCGCGGGCGCGAGTGCCTCTGGCGCTGCGGCCAACATGGCGACCCAGAGTGCTGCCCACGGCGGCGGCTGCATCTGAAGGAACGCGGCGAGAACGGTGACACCACAGGCAAAGAGGAACGCAAGGCTGAGTCCGTGGTGAAACCGACGCAGGCTTGTGTCGTCGGTCTCCGTTGCTGGGCTCGACCAGCTGCTCAGCAGCGTGCGCGCCATTGCGAGTGCAGCGAGTGCCGCAACCCAGGCGAGAGGGTTGCGTGGGGGAGTTGAGCCCATGAGGACCGCACTCTTGGCAGCGACGCTGCTCGGCAATGTCGCAGAAGTGTCCTCGACGCCGATAACCTTCGGCATCAGCTCCGGTGCGATCACTGACCCAATCGCGAAGGCGAGCGCGAGCCAAGCCAGCGGCGCCGCCCCGCGCAAGCGCAACGCAGAGCGGCGCCGGGGTGGTGGCGCCGGCGATGGCTCGAGATGGAGCTCGTCGTCGATGGTCCCGTCTCCGGGCGGAGGTGTATCAGGCCCGCCGGCGCTGGGAGTGGATCTCAGGCAGCGATGCTGGGCTTAGGCGGACGCCGCGCGACCCTGCCCGCGGTCGCGACTCCGGGTTACGATCATGACGTGGATGTCGTCATAGGCCCTTGATGCGGCGGAATCGGGCGTTTCCTCCAGCCACGCCAGGCGAACTCCTGAACTGTCCCCGCGTTCGCGATATGCTGCAGCCGGCCGCGCGCATCGGGTCGTCGCGAGCGGAGGCAAAGCATGAACGGGCAACAGCAACATCCAGGGCAGTGGAATCCCAACGGCGCTCAAGGTCCGCAAGCCGGACCCGGAGCTTGGTCGCAGCACCAGTCCAGCCCCGGGCAGTACGGATCCACCCACCCCAACCCGAACATGGCCGGCGGATACCCGCCCCAAGGTGGCCCGACCGGGGGTCAGGTCTTCTCAGGCCATGTGCCTCCCAGCTACGGCCATGAGACCTATACGGCGCCGCAAGGTGCCACCAACGCGAACGGTGCCTGGACCAATCCGGTCGGTGGCGAAGATCCGCTCGTGAAGGATGCCGAGGACAACGCGCTCTTGTGGCTGTGCGTCGGCGGTGGTGGCTTCTGGTTTGGCCTTGGATGGATCACAGGACCCATCGCTTGGTACATGGCGGGCAAGCTGCGCCGAGATCTCCGCGCACGCGGGCATGAGCCCTCGACGATGCTGACTGCTGCTTATGTCGTCGGCATCTTGACGTCGATTGTGTCTTGGCTGGCGATTCTCACCGTCATCGCCTTCTTCACCCTGTTCTTCTTCGGCTTCTTCGGCGCCGCGCTGCTCTCGGCATAGGCCGTGGCGCGCGCGGCATCTCGCGTCCGTCCGAGGGGGACCCGAAGTTTGCGATCGGTTCCTTCCTGGATCGCCGCGATGTTCGCTGGCCAAACACATCGTCCTCGACCCAGTCTGCGAGCCAGCTGGGGGTGGACGCTGTTGCCGATGCTCGCATGCGGCGTGATCGAGCCTCAGTCCTCGGCGCCGGCTCAGCCGGTGGAGCTTTCCGCGACCGCGACCGCGACCGCGAGCGGCGAGCGCGAGCCGGGGGTATCTCTTGGAGTCTCCGATGGCGCTGTGTTGACGGACGGGAGTCCGACCGACGCCCGAGCCACCCCGGACACGCCAGAGGCCGGAACTCGTCCACCAGACCTCGACGCCGGCCCTGACGCAGAGCAGGACGTCGCGAATCCGTCCGCTGTCGCTAGCGGGATCACACCACCGCCAACCGATGTCTCAGGCTCCACTGGGTCGGATGAGGGCGGTGTCGGTGGTGTGGAGCAGGGCGAGAACGACCGGAGCTGGGAGGCACTGCGCAAAGTCGCACGGCGGTGTCCCAAGGGCCCGCGCTGCGTCTCGATTCGACTGCATGTCGTTTCAGACCAGGCGCAGCTTCCCGTGATCGGTGCGGGGTGGCTTGAGTCGCAGATTCGCGAAGCAAACCGACACTTCAAGTCAAGCGATCTCGCGTTCCGCATTACCTCCGTCGACAGCGTGGACGCAAGCTTCACCATCGTGAGCACGAGGGAGCAACGTGACGAGATCGGACGCAAGCGCTTCGCCCGTGGGAGGATCGACGTCTACGGCGTTGGCCAGCTCGACGATGTCGATGCGATCGGAGAACAGATCCGCGGCGTCCATTGGCGGGATCGAGTCTCGACGGATCGTCGCTGGATCATCATCGCCGGCTACGCGGGGAAGGGCGTGCTCGCGCACGAACTAGGCCATTTCTTCGGACTGCCGCACTCGACCTACGCCGCGAGCATCATGAACAAGCGCGACCGGGCCAAGCCGCCGCCGGAGATGCGTAGCTTTGTGCCCGAGGAGCGCGAGATCATCGCGGAGAAGGCGGCGAGCTACTTCGTGGACGGCACGCTCGAGCCGGTGGGGGAATCCAAGTGAGGCTGGCCGGCGCATGAACGGCGAACTTGGGGCTGCCGCTGGCGCGGTGACCCAGTACAGCCGGGCCGACGTCGGGTCCGAGGCTGCCGATTCCGCGCTGAGCGCGTCGTCCCGGCAGGGGAATCCTCCGGTCGCGTGTCACCAATCCATCCCGCCTGCGTACCCCCCCAAGTCGATGCCGGCGGAGTCAGCAGAGGCCCTTGCGGTCTGGGTCAGCGCGGCCGCAAGCGGCGACAGTCGAGCATTCTCCCGGCTCTTTCGTGCACTTCATCCTGAGCTCACCCGCTTTGTGCGTCGACGCCTGCGGGTGCAGGCCGACGTCGAGGATGTCGTGGCCCAGAGTTTCCACAAGATCTTGGAGCGTCTCGCAGACTACGACGCCGCGCGCTGTTCGGTCCGGGGATGGGCCCTGATGATCGCGCGCTCTCGCGTCATCGACCATCTGCGGGGCCAGCGACCCGGTGAAGACATCGGCACCCTCGTCGATGCGCTTCCGGGCGGCGGACAGAGTCCGATCGAGCAGCTCGCCGCCGACGAGACTCTCCGCAGGCTTCACCGCCAACTTGCTGACCTTCCCCTTCGCTCCCGTCAGGTGCTCGCGCTGCGCCTCGGCGATGGCCTCTCGCACCAGGAAATCGCGGAGGTGCTTGAGTTGAGCGTCGCCAACGTGAAGCAGATCAGCTCGCGAGCGCTCAGAAGCCTGCGCGGCGCCATCGACGACCAAGACAAGCCCGCTCATTGCATCACGGAGGTGGACTATGCGCCCGGTTGAGACTGAGGACCCGGTCGACGCGATCGACGAGATCGAGCTTGTCTCGATGCTGACGAAGCTGCATGCGCCTGCTGCAGGTGGTGAAGCCACGGCGACGCGCGGCGCCGCCGCGGGGGTATCCGCGCTCCAATCGCCGGCGCCCTCACTTGAGCGTGCGTTGCTTCAGCGCCACGCGGCCCTGTACGGGGGCGATGGCGCGAGCGTGGTTGCGGGAGACCTCGCATCCTCGTCCGTGGGCGAGTCTGCAGGCGGAAGCGGAAGCGGCAGCCGGAGTTCCGCGGCGGTCAGGCCCCGCAACCGCATCCTTGCATGGACCTTTCGACTGGCAATCGCATGCGCAGCGCTGAGCGTAACGGTCGGGGCGGCAGCGGCGATTCCGGCAGAGATCGAGGCGCCCGTAGGCTGGGCGGTCACGATTGAGCTGCCGGCACGGACGCAGATCGATGTTGACGAGCTTCTACAACACGTGGCGGACGTGTCTTCGGGGGATCAGATCTCGATCGCATTGCAGCGCCGCTCGGACCAGGATCCTCTGACCCTGTCGATCGACGTGTGGGGCGGTCAAAAGACCATGGAGCAGGTGCTCGACGATCTCTACGCCCGCGTCCCCGCGCTTCGTGACGCGCCACTCGAACAGCGCGCAATCAAAGGTCGGATGCAGACCTCGCTTGGCGGACGCATCGGATTCGACGTGCTTGGCCATGTCCCGGATCGCGCCCTGCAAGAGGCACGCGCACTCGCCCGTTTGGAGCGCAATCACGCTCTCGCGCGTCAACGCACCGTGGCCGCACGCTTCCAACACAATGGCAAGCGCGGCCTGAAGATCATGGTCTTCCGCCAAGAGAGCCATGAAACCCGGCTGGAGTTCTAGCTCCGATCCACATGCGACACGCTGTCACCTCAGGGACTTCACATCGTAGAGCGGTCAAGGCCTCAGGATCGTCACCGACGAGGTCGTCACACAAACCCAATCAGGAACACGCCATGAACAACCGTCGCAATCCCATCCTCGTCCGTCTCGTTCAACTTACGGTCCTCTCGCTCGCGCTCGTGTCCACGCTGGGCGTGAGCGCCTGTGGTGATGAGGGGGGCGGAGCCAAGTTAGAGATGCGTGAACTCGCCACGCCCCAAGTCACCTGGACGATTACTGGACTGTCGAGCGAGATCGAGCACGACAACATCGAAGCGATGGCTCGCTTTGTCGAAGAGAAGACCAAGGCTGGCAACATCTCGATCCAGGTGATGAAGACTGATGACGGCAACACCACCATCATGCTTGGGCTTGGTGGTGATGAAATGATCGATGGCGGCCTCGAGGCGGCGCTTCGCGAGAAGTTCCCGGTGCTCGCGAACGCGTCGATCAAGCGTGCCGAGGGTGGCAGCATGCCGGGCATTGAGATCAAGACCGTACCGCACATCGTCGAGATGGATAAGGACGCTTCACCGGAAGAGGTCGAAGATCAGATCCGGGAGGCGCTCGCGGCAGAGGGCGTCGAGGGGGATGTCTGGGTCGAGGTCAAGGGCGAGGGCGACAAGAAGGAAGTGCGCGTCGAAGTTCAGGCTGAGAAGCATCAATAGACCATCGCGTCCGTGTTCCCACGCCGAACCAGGCGGAGTGTGGGGACCCCAGCACATGCGGCACAAATGCCACGCCCTGCGGTGTGGCGTTTCGTGCATCGTTACCTTGAGCATGCTTGCGCTGGATCACAGCGATCGCAGTGCGGAACGGCGAAATCGGGGCGGACGTGGTCGGGCGCACCGTCGCTTGAGATCGAGATCGTTAGAGTGCCGCGCATGCAACGACCTGGCATCTCCGGCTTCTCCATCTACGTGCCTTCGCTGCGAGTTGACCTCAAACAGTGGTCGGGGTGGCGCAACCAGGATTGGAGCAAGGTCCAATCCGTGGTTGGCACGGGCTTTCGCGTCTGTGATGCGAACGAGAACGCATACACAATGGCCGCCGGCGCGGTGCTCAACCTCATTGACGCGTACCAGATTCAAGCGTCAGCCGTGGGGATGCTGGTGCTTGCGACAGAGTCCAGCACCGACAATGCCGTCGGCGCCGCAATCGTCCGTGGCTTGGTGGATGCGGCGCTGGTCAGCCGCGGTCAATCACCGCTCGCGTCCGACTGTGAGGTTCCCGAACTCAAGCAGGCGTGCCTGGCGGGGATCTACGGGGTGAAACACGCCGTACGCTGGTTGCAGACCGACGGACGCGGTCGCGTTGCGATTGTGGTCGCATCGGACATCGCCGAGTACGAGCTCGGAAGTAGCGGCGAACAGACCCAGGGCGCCGGTGCGGTTGCGATGCTCGTCGACGAGCACGCTGACCTGCTGATACCGATGCTGGATCAGAGCGGTTCATCGTCTCGCTTCCGCGGTATCGACTTTCGGAAACCCGTGCTTCGGCACTTGCTGGCCGGCACCCAGGCACCCGTTGATCTGCGCGCACGCGACTTCCCGGTCTTTAACGGCAAGTACTCCGCGCTTTGCTACGCGGATGCAGTGCTGCGCGCGTTCGCGGCGATGTGCGCACGTCGTGAGGTCAGTCCTGTGCAGGCTCTCGCGACGACCGAGCGAATCCTTATGCATCGTCCCTACCGCAACATGCCCCGGCAGGGGCTGAGTTGGCTCGCGAGTTGGGCGGCGATGGTTGCAAAGACGCCGGCAGAGCGAAGCACTGTCGTGTCGATGGCGATCGACCCGGATCTCCTCCCGGATGAGCTTCGTCGCGCAGCACAGCAGGAGCTGGCGACGTTGAACGGCGACCGGCAGCGTTGGAGCGCGTCGCCCTCCGTGAGCACCCCGGGCGATGACGCGGATCGGCCCATTGACCTCGACACGCACACCTTTCCAAGCACCTCGACGATTGCAGCCGATCTTCGGGCATCGCCTGCCTTCCGCGCTTGGTCCAATGCCGCGATGTCGCTGGGCGACGCGGCGATGCAAGAGTGCGGCAATCTCTACACTGCGTCGCTGCCGGCGTGGCTCGCCGCGGCCCTCGACGAAGCGGTGAGCGAATCACTGGAGATTGCCGGCGAGCGCTGGCTGGCGATTGGCTACGGCAGCGGGGATGCGGCGGAGTGCATTCCCGTTGAGGTCTCGCCGCGCTGGCGGACGGCTGCCGCCAAGATCCGCTTCTCGTCAAGCTTTGCCGACGCGGTCGATCTCAACCAAGCAAGCTATGAGCGTCGCCATGCGGGCGAGAAGCTGTCAGAGCCCGCGCCGCGGCCCTTTGCCGTGACGGCGGTAGGGCGAGGGCGCCATCCCTCACTCGCGGATGTTGGTATCGAGACCTACGCGGTGCGCACGAGCTGGCGCGAGGTTACCGAGGGCTGACGTGCCAAGATCTGGTCGGCGGTGCGGATGCCGCCAAGGGCCACTGCCAAGGTGGATTGACCCGGAAACACACTGTCACCGACAAGCCAAACGCGCTCCGCAATCCTGGTCGGGCCGAGCTCTGAGCGAGCGTAGTTCGCCCAGCCGACCGTCCGTGGCGCCCCGCCGACCAGGCCCTGCGGCCTCCCGGTGAAGCGCTGAAAGGTTCGCGGTGACGCGGTGAGCTCGAAGGACACGCGGTCCCACTCCGGCAATAGGCGCGAGATCGTCGACCTCATCTGGCTCTGAACTGCGGCGACATACGCTGACGTCAGCGCCGTTCCTTCCAACGCGCTCGCCTGGTGCCGGCTCGCGGCTGCACCGTCGGATCCTTGATCTACCGCGAGTTGCACGAGATACGCGCGCTGAGCTTGGGGATCGAGTCGTACATGCGTCGAGGCCGTCATCGTCCGGCTGCCATCTGGCGAACGACACCCATCATCCTGGCCGGCGACGGAGACAAAGACGTGATTGCCTTCACGTAGGGGTCGTGAGGGGTCCGCGACGAGCTGGTAGTGCTGGGGCTTTTCGTAAGCCTGATCGTGCCGCGGCGCGACCGCGCTGCCGGCGGGTCGTCCTGGCCCTTGGTCGCCGATCTCAGTTGACGGAGAATTGCTCGGTGGAGGGAGCGCGGCTCGATAGAGCATCGCGGCGCCCCAGCCTTGGCGAATCTTTCCGTCACGAGCGTCGAGCTGTGTGCCGAGGTCCTCGTCTGGCAACAAGGCTCGCGCGGCGGATGGCAGGAGATTGAGCACCACCGCGGGCGCCGACCGAAGTCCTCGACGCGATTGGACGCACCATCGACCGCGTTCTTGGCGGATGTGCACCGCACGATCGGCGAAGCTCACCTCACCGCCGAGGTTCCGGATCGCCTCCACCATCGCTTGAGCGAGGACACCGATGCCTCCGCGGACGTGACCGGCACCGCGCCAGAAGTAGTCGAGTGCCGAGAGCGCGAAGGGAGCCTCGGCGCTGTCCGCCTCGCATTGAACGGTGATCTGACAGACCGCGTTGAGAAAGAGTCGGAGCGGCTCGTGATCTTGGATTCGGTAGCGCGCCGCGAGGTCGAGGACACTTCGGTTCATCGACGAGAAGACCGGCAAGTAGCGGGCGAAGCGTGTGGCGTGCCGCAGGAGCGCTTTGGCGTTGAGCGGCGGCAAGAGCTCTGGCTCATCGAAGAGCTGCCAGAGTGCGGACGCAACCTGCTCTTGGTGCGCGAAGAAGCCACGCAGCGCACGTTCGCGACGGCGCGCATCGAGGTCGCCGCGCGTGGGGAGCGTGTCGGCGGCCACGAGGGCGCGGAGAAATGCCTCCTTGTCCGCCAGGACCTCGAGCGAGAAGCGAGGGGCTCGCAACGTGACGAGTGGGTCGAGCCGGTCGATGGTGACTTGCATCCGGTGCGCGGCAATCCAGCGACCAAAGAGCTGAGTGCTGTCCAGACCGGCAAAGAGCGTTGCACCCGCCTCAAAGGTGTGGCCAGCGCGGGAGAAGGTGCTCGCGCAACCACCTGGATAGTTGAGTTGTTCAAGTAGCGCGACTCGTGCTCCACGCTCGGCGAGGTGGAGCGCGCACGCGAGCCCACCAAACCCGGCGCCGACAACGATGACATCCGCGTCCTGCATCTCGATCCGAGGAGCTTTCGCAAGCCCGGGGTCCGCCCACCCGGCGGTGCCCGGTGGGCCTGGCTTGCGGAAAGGCGTAGCAGGCAAATCCAGGATGTCAGCGGCGTCGTTCCCGGAGCGGACCACTGAGCGCAGTCGCGCGTCGCGGCGCCCCGCTTAAGGCAGTCGTGGCGAGCGCCGGCTAGCCCCGCGTCAGCTTGCGGTACTTGATGCGCTTGGGCACCAGGGCGTCGTCTCCGAGCCGGGCTTTGCGATCGGCTTCGTAGTCGGCGTAGTTGCCCTCGTACCAGGTGACGGTCGAATCACCTTCGAATGCCAGGATGTGGGTCGCGATGCGATCCAAGAACCAGCGATCATGGCTGATGACGACGACGCAGCCGGGGAACGCGAGCAGCGCCTCCTCCAGATGACGAAGCGTGTCGACGTCAAGATCGTTGGTCGGCTCATCGAGAAGGAGAAGATTGCCGCCACGCTTGAGTAGCTTGGCCAGATGCACGCGATTGCGCTGGCCACCCGAGAGCGTGCCGACTTTTTGCTGCTGCGCGGCGCCGTTGAAGTTGAACTTGCCGACGTACGCGCGCGAGTTGATGTCTTTGCCGCCGAGGCTGAGGGTCTCTTGGCCGCCTGAGATCTCTTGCCAGACCGACTTGTCCGGATCGAGGGCGTCTCGCGACTGATCGACGTAGGCAAGATCGACAGTCTCGCCGATCTTGATCGTGCCCGCGTCGGGCTGCTCAGTTCCGATGATCATGCGAAACAGCGTGGTCTTACCGGCACCATTGGGTCCGATGATGCCGACGATGCCGCCGCGCGGCAGCGTAAAGCTCAGATCCTCGTAGAGTAGATTGTCGCCGAATGCCTTCTTGAGCGACTTTGCCTCGACCACGGTCGTGCCCAGTCGCTTGGTGAACGGGATGTGAATGTCGGTGGTGTCACGGTCACGCTTCTCGGAATCGGCGAGCAGGTCCTCGTACGCGCGGACGCGGGCCTTGCTCTTCGCCTGCCGCGCCTTGGGCGACAGACCGATCCAGTCCATTTCTCGCGCCAGTGTGCGCTGGCGTTGGCTCTCCGCCTTCTCCTCCAAGCGCAGGC
>CAZVEM010000030.1:0-5346 GCA_964626165.1 uncultured Nannocystaceae bacterium | reverse complement strand
TGTTTTTTCTTCCTGTGCTAAACGCTTTTGTTTTTGGTCGAGCCAGCTTGAGTAGTTGCCCTTCCAAGGGATGCCCTTGCCGGCATCGAGCTCTAAGATCCACTCTGCGACGTTGTCGAGGAAATAGCGATCATGGGTGATCGCCACCACCGTGCCGGGATAGTCGTGTAAGTGGTGCTCCAGCCACGCGACGCTCTCTGCATCCAAGTGGTTGGTCGGCTCGTCGAGTAAGAGCATGTCGGGACGCTCGAGCAAGAGCCGAGTCAGCGCGACGCGTCGACGCTCACCACCGGAGAGGGTGGCAACGTTGGCGTCGGGCGGTGGGCAGCGAAGCGCATCCATCGCGAGTTCGACGGCGTTGTCGAGGTTCCAGGCATCGGCGGCGTCGATCTTGTCTTGCAAGTTGGCCTGCTCATCGAGCAGTCGCTGCATGTCATCGTCGTCGGTGACCTCGCCCAGCTTCATGCTGACCTCGTCAAAACGGGTGAGCAACGCTCGGGTACCGGCGACCGCCTGCTCGATATTGCCGCGCACATCGAGCGACTCATCGAGCTCCGGTTCCTGCGCAAGGTAGCCAATGCGCACGCCTTGCGCCGCCCAAGCTTCGCCGAGGAACTCCTTGTCGATGCCCGCCATGATGCGCAACAGCGTCGACTTACCTGCGCCGTTGCTGCCGAGCACACCGATCTTGGCGCCGGGAAGGAACGAGAGGTAGATGCTCTTGAGCACCTCTTTTCCACCGGGATAGACCTTTCGGAGGTCGCTCATGGTGTAGATGTATTGGTAGGCCGCCATCGGTCGCGAGGGTAACAGAGCGGCCGCGCTGACTTTACCGGTCGCGTTTGAGGTGCCGCAGAGGTGCGTGGACGAGCGCACCGGGCGCTCAAGAAGTCGCGCGTGACGGTCGACCTCGCCTGGCCGGGGCGGGAGAACTCGCACGTGAGGGCCTTGGGAGGCCTTCGGAGGCGGTCCGATGCGCCGCCAGGCGACACTCCCGTGTCGGCGAGGTGGCCGACGCAGAGCCGTTGATCCCTCCGCCTATCGGGTGAACACTCCGCCCAATGTCACGCACGGAAGACGCGCGCGCCCTTGCCCTTGCGCACTCGCTCAAGCGCTACGGCGCGGACCGTTGGGGCCGGGACTTCCTCACGGTCAACGAGCAGGGACACCTGGTCTTTGATACGGGCGACGACCTCAGTGTTGATCTCCATGAGCTCGCGACCGCGCTCGATCGTCGTGGCATCAAGACGCCCTTCGTCGTTCGCTTCCCCCACATGATCGAGCGCCAGATGCACTCGCTCTGTGATGCATTTGGCAAGGCGGCCGAGGAACACGGCTTTACCGGCGGTCACACTGGTGTGTTCCCGCTCAAGGTGAACCAGCGTCGCAGCGTGGTGGACACCGTGGTCGCTGCGCGCGAGCGCTGCAGCTACGGTCTTGAGGCAGGCAGCAAGCCCGAGCTTCTCTTGGCGATGGCGCAGCCGGTGCTTCCGAGTTCTCCGCTCATCTGCAACGGCTTTAAGGATCGCGAGTTCATGCGCATGGCCTTCCACGCTTCCGAGCTCGGCCATCCAGTGGTCGTGGTGCTTGAGAGCATGCGCGAGGTTCGGCGCTTCCTTGAGGTCGGCGCGCAATACGGTTGGAAGGCCACGCCCAAGCTCGGTATTCGCGCCAAGCTGTACTCTAAGGGAAGCGGGCGCTGGCACACCTCAGGTGGCGAGCGGGCCAAGTTTGGACTGACCACCAATGAGATTCTCGCGGTGGTCGCCGAGCTCGAAGCCGCGGGCAAGCTCGACTTGCTCGTGCTGCTGCACTTTCATATCGGCTCGCAGATCACCCAGGTCAAGCGCGTCAAGACGGCGGTGCGAGAGGGCATGCGCCTTTGGGGCTCGCTTTGGCGCAAGTGTCCGAGCCTGCGCTACATCGATATCGGCGGTGGAATCGGCGTCGACTACGATGGATCGCGCACGAGCTATCCATCGTCCGCCAACTACGGCCTTGAGGAGTACGCCAGCCAGGTCGTATTCGAGGTCGTCGAGGTCTGCAATGACATGGAAGTCCCGCATCCGCGCATCCTGACCGAGAGCGGACGTGTCGTGGTCGCACATCACGCGGTCACGATCGTCGATCTACGTGAAGTTCAGGGCGAGATGCTGCCGATGCCCGCCGCGAGTGACGCGGAACACCGCCTGATCGCGGAGATGCGTCACTGCTTGGCCAACATCACGGTCAAGAACATCGAGGAGTACTTCCACGATGCCATCGACTTCCGCGACGAGGCGCTCCAGCTCTTCGCGCAGGGCTATCTCTCGCTTGAGGACCGCGCCTCTGCCGAAGGTCTGCTCGATCGCATTCGGGCTCAGTGCGGCCGCCTCGTCGAGCAAATGGCCAACCCTCCTGAAGAAGTCACCGAGTACCTCAAGACCGCCCAGCACAAGTACTTGGTCAACTTCTCGATCTTCCAGTCGCTCCCAGATACCTGGAGCATCGGACAGGTCTTTCCGGTCGCTCCGCTGTCTCGCCATGGCGAGCGTCCTGACGTCAACGCCCAGATCGTCGACATCACCTGCGATAGCGACGGCTGCGTCAACACCTTTGCGCATCCGGACGAGAACCTCAGCAACCTCCCGCTGATCCGTAACTGGAAGAACTCGACGGAACGCTACTACCTCGGCTTTTTCATGACCGGCGCGTACCAGGACTCGTTGTCCAACGTGCACAACCTCTTTGGCCGCTGCCACGAGATTGTGGTCCGCCATAACGACGATGAGCAATCCCTCCCCGGCGCGGAGATGATCGAGTTTGGCGCGCACTGGTTGGAGGTGAAGGCCGGCCTGACGACCGAGGACGTCCTTGGCTCAATGGACCACGACGTTGGCCACATCAACACGCTTCTCCGTGATCGCCACCTCGTCAACGAGACCACACTCGGGCAACCCTGGGCGCTCGGCCTGCTTCAGGGCTATCCCTATCTGACGCCCGGTTAGCAGCGAGGGGGCGTCCCTAATTCAATCAATGCGCGATGGCACCTCCGGATGCGGCGCATGGCGTTGTCGCTCGGCGCTCGCCGGGTTCCCCCTAGCCCCTGCGGTAGCCCGATCCGATCGCAAGCCCAATGTCCTCGGGCGTGCCGGAGAGCTTGGCGGCGACCCGCATCGCCTCAATGCCGCGCTCAATGTCCCGCTTCACGGTGGCGAGCCCGACCTCGAGCTGCTCCGCAATCTCCTCGAGCTTAAAGCCCTCGCCATAGCGCAGCTCGATCGCCTGTTGCTGCCGCATGGGCAATGTCTGCAGCGCTGCCGTGATCTGTCCACTTCGGTCCAGCTTGGTGCCGAGCGTCGTGGAGACTTGCTGCACGGAGTGAAGCGCGCTGTCGAAGTTTCCCGCCGGCGCTCGTCTTGCCCAGTACTGCCGCAGCTTGTTGTTGGCGATACCAAAGAGGTAGCGCTTGGCATCGGTGATGGTTTCACCCGTCTGGGCCTTCTCCAAGAAGACGCGTACCGCATCCGCCGCGACGTCTTGCGCGTCTGCTGCATTCGCGACCTTGCTGTGGACGTAACGCCGCAGCTTTGGAAAGTGGGTCGCGACCGCGGTCCTGTGCTCGTTGAGGTCGGTCATCGCAATGGTCGGATCAAGGACGCGCCGTGGGCCGCGGCACCGCACGCACGACCACGGGGAACGAGGGCGTCGCGTCACTGCCAACACTCACGTGGCCGAGACGTCCATCGGTCGGCGCTCCGGCTCCCGCAAGGACAAGTGGTCCCTCGAGTCCGGCGAGCTCAAGCGCCCGGGCTGGCTCCGACGCAAGCATCCACAGCCCGCGGGCGTCAACCTCCACCGAGACGTCGAGGGTATTGGCACCGTCGCTGAGCACGAGGTCGCCGGTCAGCACGTTGTCTTGCCGAGTCTTGAGCACGAGCCGGTGCGGCGGGCTTGCCGAGCCTTCGTCCAGAGGCCGGGCGGTCCAGATCCACCATTCGCCGCGCAATGACTCCGCGCCTGCGGCTGCGAGCGCGAAATCCTTGGTACCTGCGGCTGGCAACTGCCAGAAGGGCGCGCCGGAGGCGATCTGTTTGTGGCGATCTCGCACCTCGATCGGTGCAACGAACGCAGCATCCGGCGCGCCGCAGATATCCGGATCGATCGGTGAGCTCCCACTGCGTGGCGCAAGGTTCTCGCAGTCAGCTTCGATGCAGCGCTCGATCGCGGCGACGCCCGTGCACTCGGTGCGGCAGCGGGTCTCGCATGTCAGCGCGGGGAGGGCGGCCTCTCCCTCCGTGGGATAATTCGCGCGCGCGCCCACGAGAGCGACCGTCGCGACGGGAAAGACCGACTCGCCGAGGGCTCTGCGGGTGATATCGCCGGTCAGCGTGGTTGGCTTGCCGTCATCGAGGGCCGCGAGTCGCAAGTGGAAGTCGAGCGGTTCTTCGCGAGACGGATACACGCCCTTACCATCGAGCGTCAACTCGAAATCGAGCCAGACCTCGCCGCGGGCATTCTTGCGAAGTACGATCGAGTTGGGGGTGATCTTTGCCTTTTGCCCGGCACCCGAACCACCTTGGACCTTGGCGAACGAGACGCTCGATTGGCAGTCCTGCCCGATTTGCAGGCCAAGGTCGTAACGTGTCGAGATCTTGTAGTCCGACGAGTAGGACATCCATGCGACCGTACCCGTCAACTTCCAGTCTCCCACGACGCCTTGAAGTGCCGCGCAGTCGGTGAGCGCGACGCTTCCGTCCGGAATCGCGCCCGTCCTGGCCGCAGCTGCGTCCGTTGGCCTGTCTGCGCTGCCCGACGACGGCGGGTCTTGCCAAGGTGCCCACTGAAAGAGCGCGTACGCAGCCAGTGCCCCGGCCGTGACCGCGGTCAGCAAGAGCACCGTACGCGTGACCATTCTGCCGGCGGTGGCCGCGGCACTTGGATGCGGAGCTGCCGCTGGGGACCTTGGGACGTTGGCCTCGTGCGACGAGGGCGTGGAGGGGATTCTTGCGGCCGTGCCGGTTGTCGAGGACGAAAGGTAGGGAGTCGCCGCGAGGCGAAGCGCATCACAGAACTCCGCAACACTGGGATAGCGCTCGCTGGGGACCTGTTCGAGGGCCCGTCGGAGTACGCGACGTAGCTCTGGATCGAGACGCATGGGGCCCGCGAATGCTCCGTCCTGCGAGGCGATGGCGCTCGAATCGTCGTCGCCCTTCGCGGCGTCCGAACCCGTGCTCTCTGCATCTGGGTGCACTCCGGTCAGCACCTCCCACGCCACGAGTGCAAGCGCGTACTGATCGCTGGCCTTCTGTGGTCGACCACGCATGGCCTCGGGCGCCATGTACGAGAGGGTTCCGCGGACCATCC
>CAZVEM010000029.1:0-29076 GCA_964626165.1 uncultured Nannocystaceae bacterium | reverse complement strand
CAAAGCCACCGCGGCCGCCACCACCACCGCCACTAAAGCCGCCGCCGCCGCCACCAAAGCCGCCGCCGCCGCCACCGCCACCAAAGCCGCCCCGGCCACCGCCGCTGCTGAAGTCGCCGCCGCTGTAGCCACCGCCACCGCCGCCACCAAAGCCGCCGCGGCCGCCGCCGCCGCCGCCAAAGCCACCACGGCCGCCACCGTCACCGCCACCGCCGCCGAATCCGCCATCCACCCCGTACGAGCCGCCGCTGCCACCAGAGTTCGGGTACGAGGGCGAGTAACCGCCGCTCGAACCGCGATCGGGTGCGAATCCTTGCGGCGTCGGGATCGTGCCGCTGGGTCGGTAACTCGCGCTGCCATCGGGACTTGGCAGGGGGCCTGGACCCGCGTCGGGTGTGGGCATGCGGTTTCCACCGGTGTCGGGTGGGACCGGCATGGTCGCGCCACGCGGCGGCGCAAAGCCGTCTGCTCGATTGCCGCCAAAGGGGCTCGAGATCGGTCGATACGTCATGCTGCCACCGGCGCCGCTGGGCGCGTCAGCCTGCGTGGGCGCACGGAAAGACGAGTGATCGGGGAGCGTCGCGCCAGGACCAATCGGCGCATCCGCGGTCAATCGTGGTGGGGCACCATCGCCACCCGCCGCAATGGGCGCGCGCGCAGGATCGCCGCTGCCTGCGGGCGCCAGTCCGCCGACCCGCGCCGGCTCACTGCCTTGAGGCGCACGATCTGGATTGGCCGCAGCGGGACCTGCCGCGAGCGCGCTCGGTGTGCCATCGGCCGGAGCGGTCGTGCCACGATTTGGATTGCTGCCCTTCGAGTCGGAGTTGCCAACACCTGCGGAGAGATCTTGCGGGCGCTCGTTGTCTTGTCCGGACGCGATCGGTGCCCGGCCCGGCGAGGAATCGGGCTGGGGATTGTTGTCCTTGGGAATGCCCGGATGGTTGGGTCGACCGTCCTGCGTCGTGCCGCCGCCCCCGTTTCCGTTCCCGCAGCAGTTCGCCGGAGGAACGCCGTACGCATGCCATCCATAGGCACCCGCGCAGCCGCCCCAATACCAACCGCCGCCATAAAAGCCGTAGCCCCACGCGTAGGGAATCCACGGGTAGTAGTAGTTCCACGCAAAGACCAGCGGAGCAGGCGGTCCCCAGTAGTAGGACCAGCCACCGTAGTAACCGGACCAAAACACCAAGTTGCCCTGCACGTTGTAGTACCAGCGGCCAGACCACCACACCCGCGGATAGGTGGTGACGGGCTCTGGATAGCTATGCACGTACTGCACGACCGCGACCTTTTGGCCGTTGGACATCGTGTCGTAGCCGAGGAATCCCTCTGGCTTTTTGATCGGCGTGTTGCCACCCGCCAGGACCGTGTTGCCAGCGCCGCCGACGACGCTTCCATCGGCGTTGGCTGTTCCTGCCGCGCCACTGTTTGTTGTTGCGTTCGTTGCTGCGTTCGCAGGCGCCGTAGCGCTCACAAGATCCGGCGGCACATCTTGGCTTCGCGTCTGCGCGCTGACGTAGACATTTTGGAAGTCGGCAGGCTGTGCGTAGACGACCTTGTTGTCGGGCGTCTTGGCGCTCTTGGACTTGAGCTGCGAGCGCGCGCAGCCGCTCCCCGCGAGCAACAGCGTCAGGGTGACTGCAGTGCTGAGATTGATGGCACTCCACGATCGAGATGACGCGCGCACGTTGCCTCCTTGAGCCCGGGATTGAGATGACGAGACGTCGAATCTCGCCAACCCACAGTGTTTCGCGTTGGCATGCCCGGGGCAACGCACGCGTGCAGAAATGCGCAGTGGCATTCGCGCTGAGAACTCACACCCGTGACGGGCGCCACCTCGGCTCGCAGCGCTGCGGCAAAGCTCGTGAAGCTGCGCCCGCCGGCACCGCGGGAGGATCAATCCTCGAATTTGCACTTGCGGTCGGGAGCAGCGACAGGAACAATCCTTCAATGCCGTCTGCCGATGGAGTCTACGTGCTCACAGCGATTGCGGGGCGCTACGCGGGCGAGCGCTACTCGATCCAGAGCGCCCCGCAGCGCGTGCTTGGGCGTGCGAGTGGTGCCGACATCCAGCTTGAAGACGATACGGTGTCACGGCGCCACGCACGCTTTTACGCCTCGCGTGGACGCGTTTGGGTCCGCGATCTGGGCTCGCGAAACGGCACGCAGGTGAACGGTGAGACCATTGCGCAGCACGCGGTGGCGCCCGGCGATCGGATCGCGATCGGCTCGAGTCTGTTTCGAGTCGAGCTCGTCGACGCCGCGGAGCTTGAGTCGCGGACGGACAAGGGCGCGAGCGCAAGCCCAGAGACACGGGAAGCGACACAGACCGAGACCTCCGGTCGCTCGATGACCGGCACCTTGGCCGATATTCCCTTGGCCGATGTGTTGCAGTGGCTTGGAACCAGCCGTAAGTCCGGCACGCTGCGCGTGCGCGGCAAAGCTTCGGGCGAGCTCTTGATGCGCAGCGGCTCGGTGTACTGGGCACGGATCCAAGGATCGCCGTCACTCAAGCCGGAACGCGCGCTGCTGCGGATGTTGCAGTGGAACGACGGCACCTTCAGCCTCGATTCGACGAGCACCGAAGAGGCACCCGGCGAGATGGGCATTTCGCTGGAGGGCGCCCTGATGGAAGCGGCGCGGCTCCAAGACGAGCTCGCACACCTCGCCTCCACCAAGGCATTGCCCACCGGGAGCATCGAGGCTGTGGTGCCCTCGCCCAGGGCGTGGAAGACCCTCAGTCCAGATCAGCTCGACGTGCTCGAGCTCGCGTTCGCCGGCAAGACGTGGACGCAGATGCTCGACCTCCTCGACTGCGATGAAGTGGTCGCGACCAAGGCCGTGCTCGAGCTGCAAAAGCACGGCGTGGTTCGGTTCTAACGGCGAGGTTCGGTTCTAACGGCGAGGTTCTGGCGAGTTCGTATCGGGCTCACGCCAAGACCCATCTGCGCGGCGCGGATGGCATCGCGCGGGAAGAGTGCTGCGCCGATCGGCGCCGGAGCAAGCGACGCTAGGCCGAGCGAAGTCCGCCGCCGAGACGAGTGGGCTCATCCGCCGATCCCGCGCCACCTTTGGATGCTTGCTCTTGTGCGGACCCTGAGGTCGCGCGGGGACCCGTGGCTGCGTCTGCCCGTGGCGATGCGCTGGGCCAGGGACCCGTCTGCTCGCGCGACGTGGATGCCTGGTCTGTGACGTCCCCATTGTCGCCGCGAGCTGGCTGCGATGCCCTCGCATCGTCGCGGACGAGGAAGTCGCGGACGTAGTCGTAAACATGCGGCGCGACCACCAGACTCGCGTGGCCCCCGGGGACCAAGATGTAGTTGTCGGCCGTCACGCCATCGATCGGACCGGGCGCAGGGCAGAAGCGATCGCTCTTGCCGTGGATCTGGCGGAGCTGGGTGTTGACGTGCAGCGGTGCGTCGCGCAGCTCTTGGAGGAAGGGCGAGCCGGGCAGCACCTGCCACACCGAGGGGCTCAGAGCACCCAGCGCTGCAACGCCCGCGACGCCGACCCACGTTCCTGCGAAGGGCGAGCCGAGGGTGACAACGCGGTCAATCATCTCGTGACCTTGGAGATACTTGAGTGCGTGGACGGCCACCAAGCCGCCCATCGAGAACGCGACCACATCGAACTTCTCGACGCCTAACTCCCCGCGGATGCGGCGAAGATCCTTGATCAGACCTTCGGCCGAGGCGCGCAGCGAGCCGGTCTGAAAGGTGCCGTAGCTGTAGTTGAACGTGACAAAGCCATCCGACTGCAGGCGGCGCGCGAGCGGCAGCATCGTGCCGCGCGTCCCCAGAAAGCCGTGCACCAACACGACCGGACGCGAGTGCTCACGCATCCACGCAACGTCGCCCATCACACGATTGCCCTGCACGAGGTGACGCGCGTAGTCGTAGCTGTCGCTCGCGGCCCAGGCGGTCTTCTTGACGCGCTTGGATAGACGTCTCCAACTCGACATTCGCGGGCCAGCCTACCACCGCCGACCGCCGCGTCGCACCAAATCGGCGATCACGGCGTACGTATGTCGCTCGTCTCGCGATAGCGCGCAGTCGTGTGCACACTCATCCTCAGCGCCCGACGCATCGCGCGACTCATCACGCGCGGGGTCGCCTGGGATCCCAGCCGTCGATCGCCTCGCACCACGAGGTGCAGCGATTCGTTGTCAGGCAACCGCGCTCGTCGCGGTGGAAGCGGCTCATCACACCGCGTCGGCGTGGCGCAGAGGCACGTACCCCGACGTACACACCGGCCGCCGGTGTCTCACTCGGCTGGCTCGGCACCACGATCGCGCTGAGACGCGCTGCGCGAGGCCGATCCTGCCCCGGGCGCATTCGTCGTCGACAGGGGCCCGTCAGAAACCTCCGTGCGGCGAGCGGCATCTGCGGACGAGTGAAGCTCGCTCCCGCGGTCGGGTGCGGGCTCGCGGCGATGCGACGTGGCCGGCTCGCGATGCGAGACCGAACGCTTCCGCTCGTGTCGGCGATGCTTTGCGATCATGCCCTCGACGCGCGCGCGTAGGTCCGATGCTTCCGCAAAGGACTCAGGATCGACGACCAGCGCGCCGTGACGCTCAAGCAGCGATCGGTGCACCGCCGCAGCGGCACCACCGACGAGCCACGCTCGATCCTGGCACGCATCGGCGTATTGGTCGATGAGTTCGCGCGCGCGATAGCCCGCCGGCGCCACCGTGAGCGAGAGACCGACGACCTCGGGATCGAGCGCCTGCACGGCGTGCTGGATCGCGGCGGGCGGTGTGCGAGCACCCAGCAGGCAAGTACGAAAGCCCCATTGAGCAAAACGGAACGCGACCCCGTACAGCGGCAATGCGTGCTCTTCATCCGCGAAACAGGCAAGCAGCGCCATCGGAGCGTTCTCCTCGGCCTGAAACAGCCGCAGCATGTCACGCGCGGCCCCACCGAGGATCTCTGAAGCCATGTGTTCTTGGCCGACGGAGATCTGGCCTGAATGCCAACGATCACCGACCTCGCGCATCACCGGTGCGAGCACCTGCTCGAACACGATCGGTGCGGAGCCAAGAAACATCATGCGGCGCACGGCGAGCTCAAGGGCGGTCGGGTCGAAGGCATCGATCGCGTCCAGCAACATCTCTTGTGCGCCGGTATAGGGATCGTAGCTCGGCTCGTTGTCCTCGCTGCTGGCATCGAGCGGTCCTCCCCGCTCTGCTTGCGCGACACGAGTGACGATGCGGGCGGCCTCGGCCGGCGCCATGCCTGCATCGCACAACTCGCGCACGCGACGGATCAGCTCAACATCACTTTCGCTATAGAGGCGATAGGAGCTCTCGGTCCGCTCGGGAGAGGGAACGCCATAACGGCGCTCCCACGCTCGAAGCGTGGCCGCCGGGGTCCCCGTCATCTCAGCGACGGCTTGAATGCGAAATTTCCCACGCGACACGGTTCGTCTCAGGGTCGTTCAGGCGACCCCTCCACGCGGGAGAATGTGAGACAAAGCCTAAACTCGCAAGCGATCAGATGAAATGGCTTGTCTAGCGCCGTCCGGCGCGTGATCTGCCGCAAGTGGACGGAGTGCCGCGTCAGCGCCAGATCAGGGAGACCCCCGCCGAGTGAGCCCCGGTCCCGCCCCTCGTCGCCGCCAAGTCCGCAGCTTAGACGAAGCTTGTCAGAATGAAGCTGACCCCTATGCTCCCGGCGTGGACCTCGCCATGAACACCGCCCCACACGCCAGCACCCTCTCGCCGGACAGCCGCCCTCACGCGGTCGTCATCGGCAGCGGCTTTGGAGGTCTCGCGGCCGCCGTGCGGCTGGGCGCAAAGGGATATCGCGTCACCGTATTTGAAAAACGCGACCAGCCCGGCGGGCGGGCATATGTCTACCGGCAAGACGGCTTTGTCTTCGACGGTGGTCCGACCGTGATCACGGCGCCCTTCCTGCTGGAGGAGCTGTGGAGCCTCGTCGGCGAAAAGATGGCGGACCACGTCGAGCTGCGGCCCGTCACGCCCTTTTATCGGATCCGATTCCATGACGGCCGAACCTTCGACTACACCGGCGATGTCGACGACATGCGCCGCCAGATCAAGGAGTTCTCGCCGGGCGACGTGGCCGGCTACGACCGCTTCTTTGAGATGTCCCGCAAGATCTTCGAGGTCGGCTTTGAAAGTCTCAGCTTTGTGCCGTTCTCGCGGCCCTGGGACATGATCAAGATCATCCCGCAGATGGCCCGACTGCGCAGCCACAAGAGCGTCTACCGGATGGTGGCGAGCTACATCAAGGACGAATCGCTGCGCCAAGTCTTTAGTTTCCACCCGCTGCTGGTTGGCGGCAATCCCTTCGCGACCACGTCGATCTACACGCTCATCGCGTTTCTTGAGCGCAAGTGGGGCGTGCACTTTGCCATGGGCGGAACCGGTGCGCTGGTGAAGGGACTCGTCGACCTCATCGAGCGCAAGCAAGGCAATGAGGTCCGCTGCAATACCGGCGTGCGCCAGATCTTGATCGACGGGCGCCGTGCGGTCGGCGTCGAGCTGGAGGATGGCACGCGCATCGACGCGGATTTGGTGGTGTCCAATGCCGACTCCGCCTGGACCTATCGCAACCTGATCCCCGCCGAGAAGCGCAAAGTGTGGAGCGACAAGAAGATCGAGAAGGCCCGCTACTCGATGAGCCTCTTTGTCTGGTACTTCGGCACCGACAAGAAGTACGAGGACGTCGCGCACCACACCATCCTCCTGGGACCCCGCTACCGCGAGCTGCTCGATGACATCTTCGAGGGCAAGAAGCTCGCGGACGATTTCAGCCTCTACCTGCACCGCCCCACCGCGACGGATCCCTCGCTGGCGCCCGAGGGCTGTGACGCCTGGTATGTGCTGTCGCCGGTGCCCCACCTCGATAGCGGGACCGACTGGCGCACCGCGGCCGAGCCCTATCGCCAAAAGATCATGAAGTATCTCGAAGACACGATCATGCCGGATCTCTCCAAGCACATCGTGTCGTCGCACATGCTCACGCCGCAAGGCTTTGAGACCGAGCTGAGCTCGGTCAAGGGTGCTGCCTTCGGTCTTGAGCCGGTGCTGACCCAAAGTGCCTACTTCCGACCGCACAACGTCAGCGAAGAGTTTGACGGGCTCTATCTCGTGGGCGCAGGGACACATCCGGGCGCGGGTGTCCCCGGCGTGCTCAGTTCGGCGAAGGTGCTGGAGAGCGTGATCCCGGACGCGAGCCAATTTGTCCGCCGCGGCGCCTAAGCGTGTGGCGTGGGGCATCGCCAGGCGAAACCAACCGGTGCGGACCCCTGCAATCGCGCGTACTTGTCAGCGGCCGCAAGGCTGAGAGACTGCGCCTACAGTCGCAGAGGAATCCTTGTCCGGAACCGTCACGCATCTCCCCGCGCATGACACCGCGTCGCCGAAGGCGGGGTCCTTGCGGCTCAGCGCCGTGGCGCTGCCCGCAGACGATGTTGCGCTTTGCCTACGCCTGCTCGGTGCGGGCAGCAAGAGCTTTGCCTCCGCGGCCCGCCTCTTGCCGTCACGACTGCGCGCGCCCGCGGCAGTCTTCTACGCGTTTTGTCGCCAGGCTGACGACGCCGTCGATGAGGTCGGGGCCGATCCAAGCCATGCCGTCGTGGCCCTCGGCGCGCGACTCGACCGTGTCTATGCGTGGTCGCGGGACCTCAACTTGATTCCACAAGGCCCGCTTCAAGATTCGGTGCAGGCGGTGGATCGTAGCCTTGCGATCGTCGTGCACAACCACGCGCTGCCGCGCTCGGTCTTCGACGCGCTGATCGAAGGATTTCTCTGGGATGCGCAAGATCGGCGTTACCACAGCTACGACGAGCTGGTGGCCTATTGCGCCCGTGTCGCCTCGACCGTCGGTGTCGTGATGACCCTGATGATGGGTACGCGTGACATCGTCGTGCTCGCGCGTGCCTGCGAGCTGGGGCTCGCGATGCAGCTCACCAACATCGCGCGCGATGTCGGTGAGGACGCGCGTCGCGGCCGGATCTATCTGCCGCAAGCTTGGCTCGATGAGGTCGCGCTCGACCGCCAAACCCTGCTGGAGTCACCGACGCTGACACCGGCGCTCGCGAAGGTGATCGCGCGACTGCTGCGGCACGCCGACGAGGCGTATCGAGGCGCGGAGCTCGGCATTGCCGGATTACCCCGCGACTGTCGTCCGGCGATCCGAGCAGCACGCCTGATCTATGCCGCGATCGGGGACCAGATCGTCCACTCGGGCTACGACAGCGTCACCCAGCGGGCGCATACCTCGTGGTGGTTCAAACTCCGCATGCTGCTGCGGGCGCGCTGGCGACCCACGCCAGGCGAGGCCTTTGCCGCCGCGTCGCCGCCAGAACTCCATCCGGCCCTGGCGCCGCTGCTTGTTGACATCGAGGGCTACGAGCGACTGACGCTGCGGAGCGCCGCGCTACAGCGTTCGTGAACGCGAGGCGGCTCGCCATCCACTGCTAGCGCCGTCGTGAGCGGAAGGGGATCATCCACTGCGTCAGCGGCCGCGAGAAGCGATCGAGGTCGAGCGACTCGTGCATCGCGACGGTGCGCTCACCCAGTAGCTGTGTCTGTAAGACGTTGCGGGTATAAAACGGCGTATCTTCGAGGACCCGCTCCAGCTGCACATCAGCATCTCGGTCGGCTCTCGTGCTTCGATGCATGCCATAGCGCGCGGACGCAAGCTCGACCCGATGAGGTAGCTCGATCGCCTCGCGTCTTGCTGCATTGATACGCCAGGCGCGGGTCTGCGCCTGGCCGCTGCGGTCTTCGACGTCGTAGATCAGCACGGCGCCCTCACCGTGATCGGCACGCGACCAGTTCCAGCGGCGAAAGCCACGTTCGAGCGGCTCGCGGCCCCAGTTGCTGTCGTGATAGCCATGCCCCGAGAACTGGAGATCGGGCGCGGAGAACATCGCCTGCACGTCGGACCTGGGTGCGACGCACCACCAGTTGTGATGCCCCGCGGCATCCAGGACGTGGGCATCGGGCGAGACAAAGGTCGGTGTGACGCGGACTTGTCCGCGGACCCGACCGCCGATCGGGGCGACCCGATCATCCACATCGATCACGAGGCTGTCGCCCTCCCAGCGGATCGTGTTGCCTCCAATGCGCAGCGCCTGGGCGCTACGCGTGCACTGATCTCGGCGATACTCGCTCATGACCCAACGTGAGCCGCCACGTCCCTGCAGGTCATAGATCGCGAGGTTGAATGCCGGAAAGTCGAGCGGGTCTGCCTGCGGATCGCGTGCGCGCGCGCTCGCGTACCACGGCGAGAACACCGAGCCGACCATCGCGATGATGGTTAAGGCGTACCGGCCATCGTCGGAGATCGCGTCGACGTACCACCACGCGTAGCCGTGCCGCGCGAGCGCGAGGTCAAAGCTCGGTCCGCGCCAATCTCCTGGGCGGCGATCTTCCCCGACAGTGCCACCATCGGCACACCCGATCCCGGATGGGTCCCGCCCCCGCACAGGTACAGGCCCGGCAGCTTGGTTCGCGCGCTGGGGCGCGTAAAGGGAGCCATCGACGAGTGACAGGCCGGGCCGTAGAGCGCCCCCCCGGTGGTCGGAAACATCTCCTCGAAGTGATGCGGCGTGGAGATCTGCTGCTCGTGCATCGTCAGGCGTAGTCCGCATTGTTCCATCATCCTTCGCGTCGCTTCCTGCAGGCCCTGCTGCTCGGGAGGCGTCAATCTGCGTTCATCTCCAAATGCCGGCGCGTTGATCAAGATGAGCATGCGCTCGGTGTCGGTGTGCTCACTGGCTCGACCAAACGTGACAGTGCCCACGCGATCCGGCGTCCGGTCCTGAGCGCACAGGTACACGGTTGGCTCGTGCGGCATTTGTCTCGCGTCGCTGAGTCGCGCAAACTCGTCGGCATAGTCGCTTGAGAAAAAGACGTTGTGATGCTCGAGCTCGAAGTTCTCCGCGCTCGCGAGCGCGCACCAGGTCACCGCCGACAAGGATCGATCGCGGGGACGGACACGCCGGCCCGCGACCTGTGCGGCCTTACCCAGTCGGCCCTCGTAGAGCGCGTTGGGGTCGACGTTCGCAACGATGGCGTGCGCTGGATAGCGGACGCCCTGCGTCGACATGACGGCACCGACGCGACCATTGGCAACCTCGATCTCCGCCGCGCCTTCTCCCAGTCGAAACTCAACGCCTTTGCGCAGGCACACCCGCTGCATCGCCGCGGCGAGCTGATGCATCCCACCCTGAATCGTCCACACGCCACGACGCTCGACGTCGGCGATCAGATTGAGGGTCGCCGGAGCGCGAAATGGCGAAGAGCCGTAATAGGTCGCATAGCGGGCAAAGAGCTGACGCAGCCGGGGCTCGGGAAAGAAATCGCCAAGCGAACGCCACATCGTGCGTGCCCAATCGATCCGTCGGACCGCACCTAGGCCTCGCGAGGCCAGGGTCAGCGCGGTGCGGGTCAAATCCGGCCGTGCGCTCTCCATAAATGGGCCACGGACCTCGTCGTGGATCTGTTCCGCGTAGCGCACAAATCGGCAGTAGCCGTCGGCGTGCTTTGGGCCAAATACGGACTCGATCTCCGCGGCGCTGCGCTCGATGTCGGTAAAGAGGTCGAGTCGACAACCATCGGTCCAGGCGTGGCGGGCCAGCACCTCGAGCGGATGCAGGGTCACGTGCGCATCAAGGTCCTCCCCGGCCCCGGCGAAGACCTCACGCAACGTTGGCGCCATGGTGACCACCGTCGGCCCCGCGTCGACGAAGATCGACGCGTCGGTCGCTGTCGTCCCTCCCTGCAAGGGCACGCGCCGCATCTTTCCTCCGACCTCGTCCGCAGCTTCGAGCACCGTGACGTGCAGGCCCTGGTGGGCCAACAGCATCGCGGCGCTGAGGCCACCAATGCCCGCACCAATCACGACGACCCGATCTTCAACCGATCGGTCGATGCGGGTCGGGTCAAACTGCGCGTGCGGAGCCACCCGAGAGGTGTGCGCGATGTCCAGGCTTTTGTAAACGTTGGGGCATCACATTGACAAACCCTGTAGGTCGTCCACACTCCGGCGGCATGGACGCAGCCAGCATTGTGGAGCAGGCCATCCGTAGCGCCCTGGCGTCACAAGTGACCGCGGGGCAGACGCCGCCTGCGCTCGCCGCGGCGCTGGAGGCGGCCCTCTTTCCCGGGGGCGCTCGACTCCGTCCGCGTCTCTGTCTCGCCGTTGCCTCCGCGTGCGAAGCGGGTGCCGAAAGGGTCGCCGTGCCCGCGGCGGTGGCTCTTGAGCTCTTGCACTGCGCCTCGCTGGTCCATGACGATCTCCCATGCTTCGACGACGCCGAACTGCGTCGTGGACGACCCACCGTCCACGCGGCGTTTGGCGAATCTCTGGCCGTGCTCGCCGGTGATGCCCTGATCGTGATGGCATTCCGCTCGCTCGCCGAGACGCCGCTGCGTCTGCCGCAGCTCGCGGCGCTGACGGGCGAAGAGCGATCCACAGCTCGGCCGCGCACATGCGAGGTCGGACTTGATCCCGCTCGATTCCCCGCGCTGCTCGCCTGCGTCGCCGATGCCGTCGGACCCACCAAGGGGATCACCGGCGGGCAGGCTTGGGAGCTTGAGCCGCACGTCGCGGTTTCGAGGTACCACCAGCTCAAGACCGGCGCGCTGTTCGAAGCGTCCGCGCGCGCGGGGGCGATCGCTGCGGGACACGATCCCGAACCGTGGGGACGCTTTGGCGCCAAGATCGGCGAGGCCTACCAGGTCGCCGATGACCTTCACGACGCGCTCGGAAGCTCGGAAGACCTCGGCAAACCCGTCGGTAAGGATCTAGAACTCGGACGGCCGAGCGCCGTGCATCGATACGGTACCCACGGCGCGATGCAGCGTCTGTCGGGCTTGCTGAGCTCTGCGATCGACGCGGTGCCCGGCGGCGCAGATCGGGCCCCGGTCGAGGAGTGGCTGGCGCTGGTGGGATCACGGCTCTTGCCCCGCAAGGACGGACACAGCAGCGCGACCACGGAGAGCGAGCACGCGACCCTGGAAGGCGATGCGCGTGTATTGAGCTGGGCGCAGTAGCGCTAACGCACGCCGGAAGGCTCGAACACGGAGAACTCGACATGCGCGCGTGCGCGAGGTCGTGGCGCTCTCGCAAGGTGGATGCGTTGGGCGTTAGGCGTCTGGCGCGTGCTGTGGTGCGTGCTCTGGCACGTGCTCTGGCGTGTCATCTGCGGCGATGTGCGTGACGTTTGGCGGGGGGTGAGATGGTGCGCGCTGGGGATGCGATCGCTCCCATGCGAGATGCGCCGCGATTGCCTCCGCATCGAGTCGTGAGCACGGCACTTTGTGCTTCATGAACAGCATCCGCGTCGACCACAGTGCAAACCATGATGCGATGGCATCGATGGCGGCAAGATCGCCGCGCTCTTCCGCACAGATCTCGGCAGGGCCAACGCTGGCCGGTCGAATGAGCTCGCGGACCGCTTGAAGTCCTGCTTCAAAGGTCGAGAGCCGCGCGAGGTCGGTCGGTGTGCGCACGCGCCAGCGCGAAGCTCCGCGCATCGGCAGCGCGAGATAATCGAGCGCCGCGATCGCAGCAATCTTGTGTTGCATGCGCGTGCATTGGCGCCACGTGCCGTCCGACAGCACCAGATGCGAGGGGAGGGGCCGCTCGTCCTCCGCGGACGCAGCTGGACGGGCCTGCATGGCATCGCTTCCCGAATCGCGCCATCGATCCCAGGTCGACGGTGCAAGCTCGCGCGCCCCACTGGGCGCAGGCCCCTCGCGCCGTGAGAAGAGCAGGACGGGATCGCGAAGATCTGCGAGCGGCGCGACCGAGGCGGGCGCGTCGGGATGCCATACAAGGAGCGTCGAACCGGGGAAGGCTGCGACCAGCGAGCGGGCGGTGTTGGTCGGCTTGTCCGCCTCGTCGCGGTGTTGCACGACGACCAGCGGAACGCGAGCGTGTCCGATGGGGCGCAGAGCGCAGGCACACAGATGAAGGTGCAGACCGCAGGTCGTGCAGCGAGCCAGCGAGCCTTTTCGACCACGTGCCATGCGGTGCTCAGACGAAACTCGCGAGCGCCTCCGTGCAGCGCTGCCGAAGATGGGCCGGTACGATCGCTCGCACGGTCACGATGCGCTGGGCCGCGAGTGCGCGCAGGACCACGGACGCGCTCGCGAGATTCTCGAGTCGACCATCACCATGGACAACCATGAGCTCTTCAAGATCGAACGCGGATCGGATCTCAACGCGATCAATGCTGCCAAGGGCCGGCTCTTGCTCGTGACCCTGTTGCTGCAGCGCGGCGTCAAGCGCCGCCTGTGCCTGCACCGGATTCACATCGCTGCGTAGCGAAATGGTTTTAAACAACCGTCGATGCCGAAGGCTGCGTGCCAGGGACGCGGCCACCGGGTCATTTCCTTGCGCGAGCTCAAACAGCATCGTGTCGAGCGCTCGATCGTCGAGCGCAAGGAAGTCGGCAAGATCCATCTCCTCGCCGCGGACAAAGGCGCGCAGGCCCAGCGGTAGAGGGATGTCGATGCCCTTGGCGGCGATCCGCGAAAACAGCTGTTGCAGCACCACTTCGGCGGCTCGGACTGCTTTGTGAAAGTACACCTGGCGGTACATGTATAGGCGCGCGAGAAAGAAGCTCTCGATCGCGGTCAGTCCCTTCTCGCCATCGACTGCAAGGCGCAGCGTCGGGCCTTGCGTTCCGACCGCGGGCCGCAAGCGGAGCGAAGCGAAGAGCCAGGGGATGTCGAGGCTGCCGTAGCGTACGCCGGTCATGTGGCTGTCGCGGAGCAAGTAATCGCAGCGGTCCACATCGAAGGTGCCGCAGACCGCGGTCGCGAGCGCCGGACGGTGCGACTCGCCTCGGATCAGGGCTTCGACCGCGGCGGGCAGCTGGCTCGAGTACGCGCGAAGCACTTGGTGCACGCGGGTCTCTGGGGACATGACGATGCGTGACGTCCAGGTCTCATGGCGGCTGGCGCTGGGATGGAGATCTTCGAAGGTATGCGAGTAGGGACCATGTCCAAGGTCGTGTAGCAGTGCAGCCGCCATTGCCGCGGCGCGATCGAAAGGATCGCAGCGTAGCGACACATCGATCTCGCGCTCAAGCTCGGTGAGTCGTTCGAGCCACTTGATCATGACGTGGGCAGCACCGACCGCGTGGGCAAAGCGTGAGTGCTCGCCACCCGGATACACCAGTGATGCGAGCCCCAACGCGCGGATCCGACGCAGGCGTTGCACCTCTGGACAATCCAGCAGGTCGGTCAGCAACGCACTTTGGCCGGCGTCGATCAGGCCGTCGCTGCGCGGAGCAAACGAGATCAGCCCGTGCACGGGATCGCGGAGGATCACGTTGGTAGCCTACACCGCCAAGGCAGGCCGCTGCGCCATCGCGGTGACCGTGGCGCAAGACCGCGCACGCACTCGCAGATGGTGGCGAGATGCGCTCGCACGCATCGCCGTCGGTCGCGGTCAAGCCGGCCATGCATGGCAGTCCGCGCACACGCGCCTCGAAGGTACCGTGCGAGCGGCCAAGTCGGCCTCAAGCCGCCGTCTTACCCTCGACGGCCGTGATATGCTCGGCGCGGGCTCTTCGTCAGGACGGCATGTACACCTGTCACCACTGTGGTCTTCAGCTTGATCCTCGACTCGGGCCGCTTCCGACACGGTGCCCACGCTGTGGCACGCCGACGCAGGCGGATCCCAACGCAGCCCAGTATCCCGGTGGCGGATTTCCGCCGGGAGGATTTCCACCCGCAGGGCCGCCGGGATTTCCTCCACAAGGTGGCGGCTATCCACCACCACCGCCGGGCTATGGCGCGCCCGGCCAAGGTTATCCACCTGCACCGCCTGGATATGGCGGCGCACCCGGATACGGAGGCCCACCTGGATATCCACCTGGGGCGCCTGGATTTCCGCCTCCACCCGGCTTTGGCCCCGGTCAGAGTGGCAGTGCCGCGATCCCACCAGCCCCACCCGTCGCCCCGGGCTTTCAAGCTCGTCCCGGACAGCCGGGGTCGTCTGGCTCGACGCTCTTTGGCATGCCCGAGATCGGTGGTGATGCGGGCGCCAGTGACGGTGGCATGGATTTCGACATGGGACCGAGTCTTGAGCTCGGTGACTTGGGTGATGCGCCGCTAAGCGCCGGAGTCGATCCAGCGGATCTCGATCTTCCCACGCCCGCATCGTTCCGTGAGCCCGCCGCGGCGCCACGGAGTTCGGCGCGAGGCGCCGGCCTGCCCCCACTGGCTGATGATCTCCCCGTCCCGCGCCGATCGGGACCACCCGCGCCACCGCGGAGCGCCGCGCCACCGCCGAGCAGCGGCGTCCCCTCGCTCGATCTTGAAGATCTTCCGATCCCCGCGATTGGCGACCTGCCCACGCCCGCGCAACGCGACCTACCCACACCAGCCATTCGCGATCTACCCACGCCGGTTGGTTTCGATCTGCCGACGCCCAAAGGTGCGCGCGGTGGGCCGCCACCCGCACCGGGAAGCGCAGCGCCGGGCGTGATGGATCTGCCGACGCCGATGATCGATCTGCCGACGCCGATGATCGATCTGCCGACGCCGCATCAGCCCGGTGGCAGCAGCGGCGCCATCGATCTCGATCTCCCGGCGCCCGACCTCGAGCTGCCCGCCGATCTTGGACTTGATGACGATTTCGGCGCGGGCTCCTTGCCACCTCCGGCAGGCAATCGAAGCAACGCACCGATCGTCGCGGCACCCGGCCAAAGCTTGGCGGATGCGCTCGAGGGCGGGACCAAGGCTACGGGGCGGGCGGGCGTGGCCGCAACGACAGGGACCGGCGCGGAGCGAAAGCCCTCCAAGTTGCTCTACATCGTCGGCGGTGTCGCCCTCGTGGGCCTACTTGGCGTCTTGGTCGTCACGCAGCTCTTGCCCGGTGACGAAAGTGCCGGCGGGCAGCCCGTCGCGAACAACAATCCTGCGGGCGGGACGAGTTCGACCGGCGGCGCGACGCCGGTACCCGCCGGTGAGTTCGCCGAGCGTGCGGAGTCTGTGCTCGCCAAGCTTGCTGAGGACACGCCGGCATCGCTAACGCAGGCCAAAGCGATGGTCGAGGCGAACGGCGACGTGATCGGCCAGGCAGAAGTCGCGCTGCTGGGACACTTGCACTACGGCCCAGACGACGAGCAGCTCGCGTTGGCGCGTGGGATCTTGGCCGCGCACGCGGAGAATCCTGCGCCGCATGTGCGGCGCGTGTTGGCATTGCTGGCGATCATCGACAATCAGCTCGATCCCGCGATTGCAGTGCTTAGCGATCCCGCGTTTGAAAAGGACGCCCAAGCGCAGACCATCCTCGCGTGGGCCTACGTCGCCAAGACCGACGGCATGCTCGCGCGCGAGGCCGCCAAGCGTGCCGCAAGTGCGCGGCCCAATACCGCCGCAGCCGCGTATGCGCTGGCCACCGCCGAGCGGCTCATCGATGGCTCGACGGGGCTGGAAGCGATGCGCGCGGGCGTCGAGGCGTACAAGGACCATCTTCTCTTCCATGAAATCCTCGTCGAAGCGTTGATTGAATCCGGCCGCTGGGCAGAGGCCTCGGTCGCGCTCGATGCGATGCCCGCGAGCAACAACACCTGCGCTGGACATCAGGCAAAGCTTGCCGTGCTCAAAGCACGACTTGCGTCGGCACAGGGCCGCACTCCGACCGCAGAGCGTCTGTACGAAGAAGCCAGCAAGCTCGCGCCCAGCCGCTTCGATATCGGCCTCGCGCACTTCGACTTCCTGATCGCAATCGAGGACTACGCAACCGCGCGGAGCGTTGTCGACCTGCTCGAGCAACACGCAGTCGCCAATGGGGGCGCGACCCCAGAGCTGCTGGTCGCACAGGCGACACTGGCTATCGCGACCGGTCGCGGCGACGATGCGCTGCTCAAGGCCGACGCGATCGCGGCGGCAAACGAGGCAGATCTACGCGCACACCAGATCCGAGCAGAGGTCGCCGATCTTCGCCAATCCTCAGACGACGCGCTCAAGGAGGCGGATCTGATTCTGGCCGCGCAGCCAGGCAGTGTTGCCGCCGCCTCACTCAAGAGTCGCGTGCTTGAGCGCAAGAACGATCGAGCCGGCGCGCTCGCGGCCCTTGAGGCGGCAGTCGCCGCGAACGTAGGGACCGATCCAAAATCGGCGCGCGCCCGTTCCACATTGCGGCGCATGCAGGCGCAGCTCCACCAACGTGCGGGCGCGAGCAAGGACGTGCTCGCCAGCCTCGACAAGGCCGCCACCGAAGACCCCAGCGACAACGCCGTTCGACTCGAACGCGCGCTCGCGCAGCTCGCCAGCGGTGATCGTGCCGCGGGCCAGCAGGGCCTCGTCGATCTTTACGAGCGAACGGGCGGGATGCCGGGACTGACTGCGCCGCTGGGGCGCGTCTACCTTGCGCGCAACTCTCTCGACAAGCTCGAGGCGCTGCTGGGTACACAGCTCGATGATGAGCTCGCGAGTCTTGAAACCTTGCTCACCGGTGCACGCTTGCGTGTCGCGCAAAAGCGCTACGACGACGCGATCAAGCTGACCGACCGCGCGCTGGTGCTTTCGCCTGGCGCGTGGGAGGCAATGATGGTCAAGGGCCAGGCGCTCTTGCAGATGGGTGAGCTCGATGCCGGCTTGGCTGCGCTCCAAGAGTCCAAGCCCAAAGAACCGCAGGCCGAACTCTACTCTTGGATCGGGCAGGCCTACGAGTACAACGGCAAGTCCAAGGAAGCCCTCGCGTACTATCAAAAGGCGCTCGAGGTCGATCCCAACTATGAGGAGGCCGTCGCGCTCTACGGACGGCAGCTCGCATACATGGGCGCGGCCAAAGAAGCAGTCGCTCGGCTAGAGCCGCTCGCCAAGAACGAAGACGCACACCCCTACGTCTTTTTGGCGCTCGGCCTGGCCTACAAGGACCTCTCGAAGCGAGAGCTCGCGATCAGCAACTTCCAAAAGGCCTCGACGCTCGATCCCTCGCTCTTTGAGGCGCTCTACTGGGAAGGTCGCCTCCAAGGCGATGCAGGTAAAAACGCCGCCGCTGCTGCGGCGCTGGCCAAAGCGATCACCGCGAGCGACTCAAGCAACTACTACTGGATCGACGCGCAACGGCGGCTGGGAGATGCCTATTACGCCAGCGGTCGGAATGCCGACGCCAAGGAGGCCTATCAGGCGTTCCTCAAGCACGCACCGGCCAATGACACGGGACGTACCGAGGTCGCACGGCTCGTTGCCTCGCTGTAGGCCGACACCCGAGCAAGCCGCGGAGACGACGGCGCAAGGGGGCGCGTGACAACGCCGCGCCCGTGATCATGCCGTGAGGGGCATGCGCTCACGACGTGAGACGCCGACGCGCACGTTCGCGGGCCACCAGGTCGCGCTGCTCCCACGGTATCGCGAGGAGCTGCCGCACCGCCGAGATCGCCGCCGCCTCCCGATCAAGCCAGTCGCTGCCCTCAATGACGAGGTAGCGTCGCTGGGTCTGCTCAAGCAACTCCAGCGTACGGGCAAAGAAGGCTTCACCGCGATGTTGCGCGTAGCGGATGGGGTCGGCCACCCAAGGCACGTCGGGCCGCAAGACCAGGGTCAGATCCGGCGCTTCGCCGGGAAAAGTTGCGATCTGATGCACCCGATCGTCGACGCGACCGAAGAGAAACTCCGACCAAGCGACGGTTGCCAGGGCGTCGGTGTCGAGCACGTAGAGCATCTGTGCTCGATCCGTCCCCACTAGGGCGCTGCCGCGCTGCGAGGACGCGCGCTGCATTGCCGCGATCACGTGCATGTCCTCCAAGGTGGGATCGCGACCCTTCGCTTCGAGGAAGGTCCGCGCGTACTCGGGTACAAAGACCCCACCAAAGTGCGAGGCGAGGCCTCGAGCAAGCGTGGTCTTGCCCGTGCTTTCCGGCCCCGCCACGCAGATCCTAAAGTCAAAGAACGCCTGAACGTTGGCGGGCAAATAGCCCGCGCAAGCGAACGGATCGGCGCGCACCATCGTGCCGCTCACGCCGTGCAGCAGCCTCTCGGGATCGACGGGGACGTAGTGTGCGCCGAGCTCGGCGGCGAGCCGTTCGCCATAGGTCTCGGAGGCGAACACGACATCGACGTCTTGACCGAGTACCGCGCGCAAGCTCTCGCGCCACAGATCCCAGAAGTCAGGATGTTCTTCGGGAAGCTGCGGCAGCTCTTGGTCCAAGTGGACGACTTGGATGCCTGGCAAGAGCTCGCGGAGCCAGGTCAGCCGGAGATCGCCGGGGATTGGCTCGCGGTCGAGCGAGCCGACGACGACGATCAGTTCGTCGACAGCGCGCGCCGCCGTTTCAATGAGGTGCAGATGCCCACGATGTGGCGGCAGGAACTTGCCAAGCACCATGCCTCGTCGGCCAACGTGGTCGGGGGCGCAAGCTCGTTGCACTTGCCGGCGGTCGACGGGTTCACTCATGGTCGCGGGCCTTGCGGGTCGGTGCTGGATAGCGCTGTGTCCGTGCGGGCGATTCGGTCGGCATGCGAACGTGCAGCGCCGATCGTACCGCAACGCGAAGCACGGCCCGGGGATCGGTGGGCCATGCGCCGGACCAGCCCTCAAGCGCGCGCCTTGCCTGCGTCGCGACGAAGGTCGCCTGCGTAGCTTGCAACAGATCCAGCGCACGATGGCGCCTGCGCAGGCCGGGATTGCTGGCCGCTCGAGACAAGGCGAGGTAGGCCGCGGCGCGCTCAAGCGGGGCGTGGTCGCTGTCACGCAGCAACAGCGCGGCCTCCCATCCGGCCGCGTCGATCGGCACCAGGCCCGCGGCGACGCTCGGAGGATGCAAGGCCTGGCTTTGGAGGAGCTCGTCGACGACCTCGACCAGCAGCGACAACGAACATCCCTGCGCCGCGGCGAGGTGCAGGGTCTCGACAGCGCCCATGGTTGCGGCGCTTGGAGCACGTAGGGCGAGAAACGAGAGCGCGTCCGCGACGACGTCGACGGGACTCAGATCGAATGCCAGCTGCGGCGAGATCGGCGTTGGGTACACACCAAGCCCGGCGAGGCCGCGTGCCGTCAACACGAGGAGATCGTGCTCCGGTGCGGCGCCATGCTCGGAGTGGCCCGTGAGCAAGCCGAGGCGCGCGATCGTGAGCCTTGCGTTCTGACGCGCCAGCATGTCTGTCGGCTGTCGCTCGCGCTCGGTCTGCGAGCCGATCGCAGCGTGCTTGGACGTCGCGGCGGCGACCCGACGCACCAGACGCTCGGCCGCCCATTTGGTCTGCGCGTAGCCGCCCAAGATATAGCGTGTCGGCTCAAGCTCATCGTCTTCGGCGAACGCCCCCTCCGATCGGTCACTCGCGACGAAGACCGAGAGGGTCGAGATGTAGAGCAGGGACGCCTCCGACTGTTGCCAAAGCTGGAGGATCGCTCGGGTTCCAGCCAGGTTGGTCGGCGCCAGCGCGATGAAGGACTTCGTCAAGTGAACCTGCGCCGCGCCATGAATCAGCAGATCCGCGCGCTGAACCGCATCGATGACGGACTGCAGGCCCTCCTCTGTGTCACCGTCGCCTGGCTGCTGCTCGCTCGCGCGCTCCAACTGGTCGGCCAGCGACTCAAGATCGCCAACAACAATCTCGACACGAGCATCCTGCGCCAGCGCCGGGTCGAGCCCGTAGCGCGTCAGCGCCTCGCCCAGACGCGTGCGGGCCTGTGCTTGACTGTGGCCTCGCAGCAAGCAGGTGACGCCGGAAGGTCCGCCCACTGCCCCGAGCAGCGCGACGAGGAGATGCGAGCCAAGAAATCCCGTCGCCCCTGTCAAGAAGATCTGGCGCGGGAAGGTATCACGTGCCGCGCGGTCCGATCGCCGCATCGCAGCCGAGCTGGTCGATCGAGCGGTCGGCGACAGAGCCAGTTCTCGCGAGGACTGCGAGCACCGCGTCCGGTCGCGTCGCCACATCCGCTGCATGATCGCGAACTCGCGATCAACATAGGTGTCGAGCTGTGCACGAGACATGGCGCCGGGCGGCGCGTGGTGGCGCGAGGGATCCTCGACTCGATCACGCGCCACCTCTTCGCGAAGCAGCGCCGCAATCCCTTGGAGGTTCCGGCCTTCCTCCAGAATGTCGAGCGTCAACGGAAGTCCGCGCAGTTCAGCCTGCGCGACGAACTCGATCAGCTCGATCGAGCTTAGACCCTGCTCGTCCAGCAGGTCGTGTCCAAGAGACGCGGGGCGATGATCCGTCACGGCACGCAGCGCACCCAGCAACGCTCGCTCAAGCTCGTCGCGCGGCATCACGGCGGACGCTCGTGGGCCGAGGCGCTCGCGTGCCTCATCGTCCGCTTCGGGATTGGCGTCCGCGACCGCGACCATCGATCCGTGCGCGAGCACGGGCGCTTTGGGGTCACGGCGTCCGACATGGTCGCTTGCGCCAACACCGACTGCTGCGCGGCGGTCTTGCTTCTCGCTCGCCTGCACGAGCTGCTGTGTGGCGACCGGATCAACCTTGTCACTCGCGCCGCGGGGCAATGTGGCGACCACGTGCACGTGGGTCGGCAGCATCCATCGGGGCAGTGCGGCCGCGATCGCGGCACGAGCCTCGCTCGCAAGCGCGTGGGCGCGCGCAGGATCCCCTTCGAGAACCAAGCCAAGCTCAAGATCCGAGCCTTTTCGCGGCTCCCCCGTGGTTGGGTCCGCGCGCGCGCGGGAACGTGCGTAGGCGAGGCACGCTCGGCCCAGCCCTCGTGCGACGACCTGTTCGATCTCTTCAGGTGCGATGAGCCGACCGGCGATCTTGAGCTGACGATCGCGTCGAGAGAGAAAGACCAGCTCTCCGCTTTCTTGTCGTGCGACCACGTCTCCGGTCCGATACCAGCGCTCGCCTTGATGCTGGACAAAGCGCGCGCCGCCGTCCGCGTCGTCGTCTGCGAAGTTGGACTCGTCCGCTGGCCATGCCGCGTCCTCTTGGAGTCGTGGTTCGCCTTGCCCCGCCTCGAGATAGCCGAGTGCCAGACAGGCGCCGCTGAGCCAGAGCTCTCCCTGGATCGCAGCTGTCGGCCCTTCCTCGGCGCGGGACGAGGATCGGTGACGCGAGGGCAATGCGACGATGCGCTCGCGCACCCCCGGTCGCGGGGAACCGATCGCGGGCTGACGCCAGGTGAGGGGATCGACCTCGACAAGGTGGGTGCAGACCGTCGCCTCCGTAGGGCCGTAGACGGCAATCACCCGGGTGTCTCGCGCAAGGCTTGCGAGGATCGCCGGATCGCTGGCTTCCCCACCGACGATCACGGTTCGCACACAGCCGGGCAGCTTGCGACCACCGAGCGCCGCAACGATCCGCGGCGGAAGATCCACGTGGGTCGTGTCGTGCTCTCGCAGCGCGCTGCATAGCGTGTCTGGCGTCACGACGAATGACGCCGGGAGTACGTCGAGTCGTGCCCCCGCCCAGAGTGCACAGCCGATGTCGGAGATCGATGCATCAAATGAGGGGGACAGCATCCAAAGTACCCGAGCGGAACGACCCAGCTGAAAGGTGCGAGTCTGGGCAGACCACAGTGCCCCGAGGTCTCGATGCGCGACCGCGACACCCTTTGGATCGCCGGTGCTGCCGGATGTGAAGATCAGATAGGCAAGATTGTGTGCGTGGATCTTCGCTGCGGGACAAGGCTCGATGGAAGCGTCCGGCTCATGCTCGTCGGCGACCGACGCTTGCATTTTCCCATGCACTGAGAAGTCCTGCGCCGAGAAACCCTGTGCCGAGAAGTCCTGTGTCGAGAAATCCTGTGCCGAGAAGTTCTGTGCCGAAAAGTCCTGTGCCGAAAGCAGATCGACGCGCGGAATGCCGAGCGTCGCGCTCCAATGCGCCTGATCCAAGCCCTCGTGCAGCACGAGGCACGGCGCTGCGGTGCGGAAGATCGTCCGTGCGCGCGGCTCGGGCTGACTCGGATCGACGGGCACCGCGGCCAAGCCCGCGCGAAAGCAAGCCAGGAGCGCGATCACATAGCCGGGTCCGCGCTGCAGTACCAACGCCACGCGCGGCACAAGCCTCCCGTCGAGAGTCGCGTCTGCATGCGCCGTCTCACGGGTTTCCCAGGCCAACTTGGCCGACAGCATCGCGACCGCCGCTGCCAACGCGCGCCAGGTCCAGCTGCGAGGGCGTTGGTCATGCGCTTGGCCCTCACGGCCGAGCGCTGCGTGCGAGACCAGCGGCCGCGTACCTGTCATCGCGATGCGATCGGGCTGGACGGCGGCCCAATGCTCAAGCCGCGCGATCAAGTCGGCGATGCGTGCGGAACCTGGGTCAAGCGCGCCCGCTTCCGCAGGTGCCAGCTGGGACGAAGACGAGTCACCGGTCGCAACGGTGGAGCGAGTACGCGCGGAGAGCTCGTCAAGCGACAAATAGTCCCGCTGCGCGCGGCCCTTGCAGGCACGATCGACCGCGGCCGGACCGCGTCCGGCTCGCTCCGCGTCGAGGTCGACGACGCGCAGATCGAGCGACAGCCGAGCGAGCAATCCATGATGCGCGCAGGGCTGGTGCAGGTGCGCTGCGCTGAATGCAAAGACGCTGCCCGCGGGACCTTGAATCACGATCGTCCGTCGCTGTGCGATGCCCTCCAGCTGCGCTGGATCGGTCGCACTCGGGTAAACGATCGCGCCAGCGGGCCTCCCCTGAAAGCCGACGCGCGTGACGAACTCGTCGTAGTCGAATCCGGCGCTATCGTTGACTACCGGCTCGCTCAGCACCGTGGGGTAGATCTGGAACGTCTCTTCGGCTTGGACCTCGTGCAGCGGCATCCAGAGGTTGAGCTGCGAGGTCGGATTGGCGTACCAGGTGTCGCGATGCGCCGTGAAGGCGGCAGCGGCGAAGGGATCACGGTGAGCATCGCCGGCATGTACGCGCAGCCGCACCGCATCGACGCGCGTGCTGGCGCGGCCGAGCCCGATCTCCGTCATGAGCTCTACAATCGCCGCGCAGACCCCAGGATCGATCTGGAGCGCCGCACGCAGCGTTCGGAGCTGCGCAAAGTAGTCGGTGGCCTGTGCCGTTCGGCTCGGTGCATCCTGCGGGTTGGGCACGCGATCGCGCCGCGGATCCCAGGGTGTGAAGGGAAGAGCTGCACGTCGCGAGACCTCACCTGCACTTGTGCAGCGCTGCAGCAGCCACGGACGAAGTACGCGCTCTTCATACGCCCGACGCAGACCTTCCAGCGTGGTGAAGTGCTGCTCCACAACGCGCTCGACGGCCGCCCGGAGCGAGAGGCTCGCGATGCTTGGCGACATGCACAGCACATCGCCACGATGGATGCGTGACAAGAGTCGATCGCCGCCCGGTACCTCTCCTTGCGCGACCTTCTCGGCCTCGATACGCCGGGTGTGGGTCAAGGCGTCGCGCTCCGCTGCGAAAGGACGATGCAGCGCGGCGAGTCGACGGAGAATGCCTCGCCCGACCAAGTGCCGAAGAGCGCGACGACCTCAAGACCGGCCTGCTCGTGCAGCCAGCACAGCTCGTGTGGCATGTAGATGCGCGTGCTGCCACGTCGCTCGTCAACCTCACCGCTGGCATGCTCGCGACGCCAGATCTGATGAAGGAGACCGCGCACAAGATCGAGCTCGCTCTCGCGCGTCACAGTCAGCGCCGACTCACCCTGCCCGACGCGGCAGATGGTGCGGGCCGCGAACTGACGAAGGAGCGCGGGCGTCCCGTAGTAATCGAGCATGAAGTGTCCGCCCGCGCGCAGGGCCTCGCGTGCGCGCACGAGGAGGGCGAGATTGTCTGCATCCGACCTCGCGTGGCCAAAGCTGGTGTGCCACGAGTATCCGGCGTCAAACCCCATGCCGATCTCGGCATCGGCAATGTCGGACGCGACGACCTCGAGACGGCCCGGACCCTCCAGACGGCCCGCACGCTGACGTAACGCGTCGACGTAGGCGGGCACGCGCTCGATCGCAGTGACGGTGCAGCCGCGGAGGGCGAGACGCTCTGCGATGTCGCCGATACCCGCGCCTTGGTCAAACACCCGCGCTCGCGGTGCAAGTTGAAGATGGTCCCAGAGCAGCTGGGTTCCGTGCCTGAGTTCCGCCTCATCGCGACCTTGCAGCACGGCCCGCGCAAACGCCATGTCGTAGAACTCATGCCACGCGGAACTGCGATCCCAGTCCGATTTCGTGGCGAGCGATGCGATGCCATCGCTCGCAGCGGCCTTGTCGACCACTTGGGACCCACACGCGGACGGAGATGCGTCGGGATCCGTCATGTGAGCTCCAGTCGTTGGTAGAGTTGGGCAACGCAGAGCGTCGCGGTGAGCACCGGATCAAACAGCTTGCGTTCCTCTGGGACCATCGATGGCAGCCGTGCGAGTAACGTGAGGACCTTGGTCCGATCGAGCACCGGAATTGCCGCGGTGGAGGGGTCTGACCACGTGTCAAAGAGCAGCTCTTTGGTGCTCTTGTCCTCGAGGAATGGCAAGGGCGGTGCCACAAAGGGATGTTTGCGGCGCTCGATCACCCGGGACGGGAGTCGATCTCGCATCGCTTGGCGAAGCGCCCACTTCTCGACACCATCGCGAATCTTGAGGTACACGGGCATCTCCGCGCAGATCTTGGCGACCCGGGTATCTAGAAAGGGAACGCGACCTTCGACGCCGGCCGCCATCTCGGTGCCATCGCCCAGCGTGCGCAGGATGTAGCCGCTGAGCGCGAGACGGCTCCACAACCAGGCCGCGGTCTCGACGGTGTCCTCGACCCCGTGGTGTGACGGGGATGCCGCTGCGCGCCCGCCGGTCACCGCGCCGTGCGGCCAACGATGGCCCGCGGGTGAGAGCGCCTCAAACCACGCATGGAGCGCTTGGTCTGTCCATGATGCGGTCGTCGATCGAGCCGCATCCGCAGCGATCTCGTCACGCCACAGTGCACACATTCTCGCGCCCATGCTCGCCTTGGCGCGGATCCAACTCGGCACAAATCCGAGGGCGTCTTGCACGATCTTCACCGGAAGTTCGTCGCCCTGCGCCAGCATCAGGCCCGCGCTCGCGGGATTGTCGGCGAGCAGCGTCTTGATCTGATCTGTGTGTCCGCCGTGCAGCAAAAGGTCTTGGCGAAAGTGCGGATAACCCAGCAAGAGCTCGTCCGCGCCCTCTCCCGACAGGCACACCGGATAGCCGGCGGCACGGATTGACTGTGCCAAGAGCAGCTTGGCGGGCAAGTGGGCATTGATGGCGATCCCCTCGCTGCGTTCGATCGCAGTGGGAAATGCCAACGCGAGCCGCTTCGCGTCCGCTCGCACCACCTCAAGCTGCGCGCCCAAGTGCTCGGCGGTGGCCGCAGCGAGCTCGCGCTCATCGTAGTGCGCAAGCGCGGATGCGTGCTCTGGGCGGATCTGGACGCCCTCCTGGGGCGAGCCATCGAATGCGACGACAAAACAGGGCACAGGCGCACCAAGGTGCTTGGCGGCGATCGCTGCGATGCTGCTGCTGTCGAGCCCACCGCTGAGGTGCAGCGCAACCGGAACGTCAGCCCGAAGTCGGACCGCAACGGCGTCCTCAAGGGAGTCCGCGAGGCATTTGATCCACTGCGCATCGCTGGCCCCGGTGCGGGCGGGCGCGCCTGGTGCAAGCGGCCGATCACCTGACACCACGGGCTGCTCCTGCTCGCGCTCGGCGATGCTCCGGGGATGTGCGAGGTATTGGCGAGCCTCGCCGCGCTCGATCGTCAGGACGTGTCCGGGCGCGAGCATCTCGATACCGGCAAAGAGCGAACGACCGGGCGCGAGGTATTGAAAACTCAGCGCGCAGCTCAGTGACGCGACATCAAAGCGCCGCGAAATGCCCAGTGCGAAGAGCGCCTTTGCCTCGGACGCAGCGACCAGGCCGCCATCGGAGCGCGTCGCGATGAAGAGCGGTTTGACTCCGAAGGGATCACGCGCGAGCACCAGTCTGTCACGCTCGCCATCGACGATCGCGATCGCGTACTCGCCACGTAGATGCTGGACGAAGTCGAGGCCGTAGCGACCGTAGAGAGCGAGGATCACTTCGCTGTCGCTCTGGGTCTCAAAGCGTTGGCCTTGGGCCTCCAGGGTGGCGCGCACGGACTCAAAGCCGTACAGCTCGCCATTGATTGCCGCCCACAGCGAGCGGCCAGGGAGCTTGAGGGGCTGTGCGCCACGCTCATGATCGATGATTGACAGGCGTCGATGGCCCAGTGCGTAGCGCCGATCGGCACTGATCGTGACGCCCTCGCCATCCGGGCCACGATGCGCGAGACGAGCGAGCGCGGTGTGGACGGGCTCGGGCGCAAGGCCGCCGTGAGGGGCGAAGATTGCGACCAGTCCGCACATGGTCCGCTAGCCGCCTCCGCTCGCTAGGTGGTGCCAGGTGAGGAAGACCTTGCGAGACTCGCCGACAGCCGCGACGCGTGCGGACATGCTTGGTTCGTGCGCTGCGTGGGTGGTGTTGCTCGCGGTCTCGTGCAGCGGCGGCTCATGCGACGAGGCGCCGTCATCAAGCAGCGCGGAGAGAAAGGTCTCGACGGGCCAAGGAGGTGCAAAGAGCGATTCGAGATCGAGCGTGGGATCGCATGCGAGCGCGATCGCATCGGCGAAGGGGGCATAGTCGACGCCGCGCAGCACCAAGCGTCGCAGCACGATCGTACGCAGATCCAGCGGTACGGCAGCAAAGGGACGACTCTTGAGGAGCAGGGTCCCCCCGACCCTGAGGGCCTCTATCAGCTGCGCCAACACTTCGGCGCTTGGCTCGGTCTCGACCACCCAGTCCAATGAGCTCGAGACGAGCGCGGCTAGGGAAGGGAGATCCGCAACGTTGCCGTGGCAGCTCGCGGGGCTCAATGGGACACAGGGGACCGTGATGCCGCGATGAGCCAAGATCCGCTGCGTGAGCTGTGCGATGCGACCGCTGCCCGCGATGACGGCGCGCGGGCGGTGTCCAGTGGCCTGCACGACGGGGTCTTGCGCGACGCACAACGCAGCGGCGATCGGCTCGACGAAGGCGGCGCGCTGCCACGAAAGCGCGGCGGGCACACGATGCAACTGCCGACGTGGCGCCAGCAGGTACTCGGCGAAGGCCCCGTCCCGTTGCGCGCCGAACATGGCCTCGTTGCGGGCGTCGATCTTGGTATCCGCGACGGCATCTAGGTTTACGTGTGCGTTCGCAGATTCAGGAAGCGGGAACCAGGGATCGAGCGTGACGTGATCGCCGACGGCGAGGTCGTGGACGCCGCCGCCGACCTCCGCGACTACACCGGCAACTTCGTGACCGAGAATGACCGGGGCTCGACTGGGGAGCCAGCCGCGCGCGATGTACTGATCGCTACGACAAAGGCCTGCGCAGCGTACCTGCACCAGGACATCGTCCGCGGCACGGAGCTCTGGCGTGGGACGCTCCTCGACCCGGACCTGGTCCCCGAGCTTGACGATCGCGCGCATCTGATCGGATCAGCATACACCCAAGACTCGTCGACGATGGTTGTGAGCCGCGCGTCCGCCCGCCTCCCCTGCGCTGGGCGATCGACTGTCGAAGCGGCGCAGCGCAGGGACCTAGGAGCACTGCGCGCCGCAGCTGCCGATCGCCTCCTGGACGCAGATGCTGTCCCACTGGGATGAACAGCAAAATGAATCCAGCGCACACACGCAGCTCTGGATCGAAGGCACCTGGCAGCCAACCTGTCCGGTCGTGCAGCAGTTTCCGTGGTTGCATAGATTGGTGAGATAGCCCGAGCAGCCCCCATTGCAGCTCAGCGAACCGCCGACAAAGCCCTGGGATCCGCAGCTTTGGTTGTTGAGGTTGGTGCCGTCGCAGACTTCGGTGCCCTCAAGAACGTTGTTGCCGCAGGCCATCGAAATGCATGCGGACTCGTTGTAGGTGCAGTCCGCATTGCAGGTCAGCGTGCCACCGGCATAGCCAAGGCTCGTGCATCCCACGCCCGCGAGGTTGGCCATGTCGCACTCTTCGCCGCCGTCGATGACGCTGTTTCCGCACGGGTCGCCATCGCCATCGCCATCGCCATCGCCATCGCCGTCGCCGTCGCCATCACCATCGCCGTCGCCGTCACCGTCACCATCGCCGTCGCCGTCGCCGTCGCCGTCACCGTCGCCGTCACCATCGCCGTCACCATCGCCGTCACCATCGCCGTCACCATCGCCGT